>JANPLX010000174.1:0-27283 GCA_031422495.1 Polaromonas sp.
ATTGTGACCGGAATGGCACGCTCTTCATTATGTGCGGCAATCAATACGGCAAGGCTTGGTAAATGGGCCGATATGGTGTGCTCCGCTGCTGGAGCCGCTTTCAATATCCGCTGCATATGCCATCCTGTAAATCCCAATAGCACGGTGTCATAAACAATATAAGCGATCCCCACCGACCATGCGCCAAGGCCGCCCTGAAAATAAGTTTGTGCAAGCAATAGGGCAAATAACAACACCGCGCCGCCACCGATGATCCGGCTGATAATGGGAACGGCACGCGGGTTCAGGCGCGGCGATTCATTTTGTAAAATGTGGGATAAGGCGGGGAGCATTTAACGCTTTCAGATGGGAGACATCCATTTAGGGATGGACGATGCAAATCACCAACATTATCGTCGGATAATATTGAACAGAGGATTAAGGCATTTGTATGAGCATAGCAGATCGTTACACCCGCCCGGCGGTTATCCTGCATTGGTTGATTGCGGTGCTGATTATTCTCAACGTCGCATTTATATTATCGGCGGATAGCGTAGGGGATGAAAATGTTCGTTTTGTTTATGATACGCATAAATCGATTGGGATAACGGTGTTCGGTTTGGTGATAATGCGCATCCTGTGGCGGTTAACCCACCGTCCGCCCGCATTGCCCGATATATACAAGCCATGGGAAATGACGGCGAGTAAAGTGACGCACGGCATCCTTTATTTCATCATGATATTTATGCCTTTATCCGGCTGGTTACACGACAGCGCGTGGGAAGCCGCAGCGGAAATCAAGCTGAATTATTTCGGCTTGTTCGAATTGCCGCGTCTGGGATGGATCATGGATATGGAACCTGTGGCCAAAAAAGCGCTGCACGGCGTGTTGGGTGAGGC
The DNA here is from genome assembly GCA_031422495.1 of Polaromonas sp. Taxonomy (GTDB): domain Bacteria; phylum Pseudomonadota; class Gammaproteobacteria; order Burkholderiales; family Burkholderiaceae_C; genus Aalborgiella. The sequence goes on from JANPLX010000174.1 coordinate 880, forward strand.
GCATGAAATCGGCGGTTATGCACTTTACGGCTTGGTTTTCCTTCACGTCGCAGGTGCGTTGAAGCACCAGTTTGTCGATAAGCACAAAGAATTGCAGCGGATGTGGTGAGCGATTGTGACGATTAATGTTTGATCCGAAAATACTTTGTCTAAATAAGGCATAATTAAATTTCGAGTTGATTATAGGTGTAAAACAGCATCAAACGGAGATTAACTTGCCTACGCTATCTGAAAACATAATAAATCGAGTCGATAAATTACCCAAACCGAGCACTTATGCACAGGCACTACAACCGATATTTGAGGCTATAAGCAATTCACTTTATGCAATTTTTGATCGACTTGATGATAAAGCAATTTCAGAAGGAAAAATTACCCTCAAGATCGATAATCTGCAAAAGCAAACCAAGCTAACAATTAGTGTGCAAGACAACGGGATTGGGATGGATTCAACTCGATTTGCAGCTTTTTGCATCGTCGATACGGATTATAAAAAGGAGAAGGGAGGTAAGGGAGTGGGGCGCCTCTTTTGGTTGGACTCGTTCAGCAATATCAATGTATCGAGTCGCTTTGGCATGTCTAAAGGGCAAGACCGGAAGTTTGATTTTCATTTAGCAGATTCTGATCAAATAAGGGAGCATGACACTGCCAACGTGAATTTCACAGGAATAGGCACCAAGATTGAATTTTCCGGAATACGTAGTAACGAATATTCTGAATATTTCCCGAAACGCGAGGATACTTTCCTTCGCTATTTTGCGTCTCACTTTATTTCGGATTTCCTAATGGCGGCTAGCCCTGAAATCACCGTGACTATTGATGGCAACCCGCACGTATATCCGCAGTCAGTTCGCGAGTTAGTTTGTAAAGACCTTGAAAATATTGCATGGACAAGCGAAAAGTTTGGGGAATTATCGGCTACTGGTTTTCTCTGCGATAACCAAGCAAGTGCAGGTCTAGACGGTCGGCACCAAGTTCATTTACTAGCTGACGGTCGGACGGTTGAGACGCGAAAGATTGACGGGCTTTTAGGTCTGGGGTCGATTGTTTCGGCGGATCGGGATGATCTTTGCATCCACGTTTGTATTGATGCGCCGTTTCTAAACGCTCGCGTAAACGAGGGGCGCACAGCTTTCAATATTCCTGAATCTCAACTTAAAAAGCTGACACGAGAAATTTGCGATAAAATAAAAGATTCTTTCCTAGTTCACCAGATTTCAAATTATAAAATCGAACGAGCAGAAAATTACCGCGAGTTTATTAAGCGCTATCCAATCTATGATTTTGATGATCCTGAGCAACAGCTCGACAGTGTTCCTTTCGGAGCGAACAATCCTGAAGAATTTGCAGCAGGCTTAGTAAAAATACAAATTAGAAGGGAAGAAGATCGGCATGAAAAGCTACAAAAAATAGTTGATGAAATAGACCAAAACGACTTTCGAGGTGCTGACTTTGCAGAAACTATAGTAAAGGTCGCGGAAGATATTCAAAAATCAGAAGAGCTTTCGCTGGCTCAGCATGTGGTGCGCAGGAAGCTCATTCTTGAATTGCTAGACGTTCTGTTGCGTCGCTATCGAGACGTAGGGGACAGCCATGATCATTATCTTGAAAAAACGGTTCATTCTATACTCTGTCCAACTGGAGTCAGCGCAACTGACAGCACTCAGTTGATATCACGACGACATGATCTTTGGGTCGTTGATGAGCGACTAACTTTTAGCCGGTCATTTGCATCTGACAAGCGTATTGATGGGATATTGGCAGGCAACGCATCGGCCCTTCGTCCGGATTTAATAGTTTGGGACTTAGCTTATGGTCTTTCGTTCTTCGACGGCCCTCAACATGAAGACCCAGATATTTCTAACACTATTTCAGAGATGATGATTATCGAACTAAAAAAGCCCATGCGTAAGAACTACAAAAAGGTTGAAGATAACGTAGAGCAGCAATTGCTGAAATATATAAATCAGTTGAAAAACGGAGATATTGAGGGGTTTTCTCGCGACCGGGTAAGGGTCAAAAATGATTGCGTTTTTCACTGTTTCATTGTTGCGGACATTGTCGGTGATTTGAAGCAACAACTCGGTAGTTGGGCTAAAACTCCAGATGGTGAAGGTCGTTATCGACCTTTGGAGGGCGATCACCGAGGTTCAATTACGGTCATTCAATGGAAAGACCTCATTAATGATGCGTGGATGAGAAATCGTGCTACGCTAAATGCAGCGGGTCTTCGTCGAACATCAAGGCTAATAACCGAAATGCAGGATCGATTGAAACAGAGCTTATAGTATAAATCCACGCTCCCCTTGACGCCTACACCCCGCCCAGCTAATGGCGCGCCTTCAAAAGAGTGGAAATTGATTCTTACTTTCATTCTAGGAAAACCAACATTGCTGCACATTGCGTCGCTGAACGGGTGGAATCAGGCTGAGCCTCCACCATGCTCCTTAACTGGGGAAACGGGCTGATACGCAAAGTAACCGCATTTTTTTAAGGTGAAGATATGCCAACAATTAACCAGCTGGTCCGCAAGGGCCGGACACCGCAGAAGGCCAAGTCAAAGGTCCCTGCGATGGAAGCAAATCCGCAAAAGCGCGGCGTTTGCACACGCGTTTATACAACGACTCCGAAAAAGCCGAACTCGGCGCTTCGTAAAGTGGCCAAGGTTCGCTTGACCAACCAACGCGAAGTCATTTCGTACATTCCCGGCGAAGGCCACAACTTGCAAGAGCATAGCGTTGTTCTGATCCGCGGAGGCCGCGTTCGCGATCTTCCCGGCGTGCGCTACCACGTCCTTCGCGGCGTGCTCGATACACAAGGTGTGAAAGATCGCAAGCAGTCGCGTTCCAAATATGGCGCGAAGCGTCCTAAGTAATATAGGGAATTTAGAATATGTCACGTCGTCGTCGTCCCGAAAAGCGCATAATCCTTCCCGATCCTAAGTTCGGTGATTTGGTGCTTTCAAAATTCATGAACAACCTGATGCTGGATGGTAAGAAATCCGCAGCAGAGCGTATCGTATATGGCGCGCTTCAAACCGTTGAAGACCGCGCAAAGAAAAGCCCGGTTGAATTGTTCCACGAAGCATTGAACAATGTTAAGCCCGGTATCGAAGTGCGCAGCCGCCGTGTTGGTGGTGCCACATATCAGGTTCCTTGCGAAGTGCGTCCAGAACGCGCGCAAGCACTTGCGATCCGTTGGTTGATCGGTGCAGCCCGTAATCGCAGCGAAACCACAATGTCAGCGCGCCTGTCAGGCGAATTGATGGATGCCGCAAACAACCGCGGTAACGCCGTTAAAAAACGTGAAGACACACACCGGATGGCCGAAGCCAACCGTGCGTTTGCGCATTACCGCTGGTAAGAATAAAAAAATACCGTTCGTCCTGAGCTTGTCGAAGGACATTTTATGAAGCCTGCACTTCGATAGGCTCAGTGCGAACGGTGATTTTAGAATAAATGGGGGGCTGGCATTCGCTGGCCCCCTCCACTATAGGGCGCAGCAACACTCGCCCCCTCCTTGGAGAAAAGCCCATGGCACGCAGCCATCCACTCAGTATGTATCGCAACATCGGCATCATGGCTCACATCGACGCCGGTAAAACCACGACCACGGAACGCATCCTGTTTTATACAGGTAAATCCTATAAAATCGGTGAAGTGCATGATGGTGCTGCGACGATGGATTGGATGGAGCAAGAGCAAGAGCGCGGTATCACGATCACGTCGGCTGCGACCACTTGTTTCTGGAACGATCACCGGATCAACATCATCGACACCCCCGGCCACGTTGACTTCACGATTGAAGTTGAGCGTTCGCTGCGCGTGCTTGATGGCGCGGTTGCTTGCTTTGACGGGGTTGCTGGCGTTGAGCCGCAATCCGAAACCGTATGGCGTCAGGCCGATAAATATGGCGTTCCGCGCATGTGCTTTATCAACAAGCTGGACCGTACCGGCGCGAACTTCAAATATTGTGTGCAGTCGATCATCGACCGTCTGGGTGCAAAGCCAGCAGTTCTATACATTCCAATTGGCCTAGAGGCGGATTTGAAGGGTCTGGTTGATTTGGTGGAAAACCGTGCGATCATCTGGAAAGATGAAGCATTGGGCGCCGAATTCTTCTTTGAAGAAATTCCTGCTAATCTAGTCGAAGAAGCTGCGAAATACCGTAGCGAGCTAATCGAACTTGCCGTTGAGCAAGATGATGATGCGATGGAAGCATATTTAGAAGGCAACGAACCTGACGTAGCGACGTTGAAGGCATTGATCCGCAAGGGTACATTGAGCCATAAATTCGTACCCGTCGTTTGCGGCAGCGCGTTTAAGAATAAGGGCGTTCAGCCATTGCTTGACGCCGTTGTAGATTATCTACCTTCGCCATTGGACATCGAAGACGTGCAAGGTGTTCACATGGACACGCTTGTACCAGACAGCCGTCCTGCCACTGACGAAGCCCCTTTCAGCGCGCTTGCGTTTAAGGTGATGAACGATCCATTCGTTGGTACTTTGACTTTCATTCGCATTTATTCGGGCTCGCTGGTTAAGGGTACGTATTTGAACTCGGTGAAGGACAAGAAAGAAAAAGTCGGCCGTATGCTGGAAATGCATGCCAACGAGCGTAAGGATGTGGACGAAGCGTTTGCTGGTGACATCATCGCGCTTGCGGGCATGAAAGAAACAACGACGGGCGATACTTTGTGCGCAACAAATTTCCCGATTATCCTTGAGCGGATGGAGTTTCCTGAGCCGGTTATCGAGCTTTCGGTGGAACCAAAGACTAAGGCTGACCAAGAAAAGATGGGTATCGCGCTTAATCGTCTGTCTGCCGAAGATCCTTCGTTCCGCGTATCGACCGATCACGAATCCGGTCAAACGATCATCAAGGGGATGGGCGAACTTCACCTCGATATCATCGTCGACCGTATGCGCCGTGAATTCAAAGTTGAGGCCAATGTTGGCGCGCCGCAGGTTGCGTACCGCGAATATCTGGCGCGCGAAGTTGATGTTGATTACACCCACAAAAAGCAATCGGGCGGTTCGGGCCAGTTTGGCCGTATTAAGTTCACGGTTAAACCCGGTGAACGCGGCAGCGGCATTATTTTTAACGATGAAATCAAGGGCGGCAACATTCCAAAGGAATATATCCCTTCGGTTGAAAAAGGCATGCGTGAAACCGCAGAAGGCGGATCGTTGATCGGTTTCCCGCTGATCGATTTCGAAATCTCGCTCTATGACGGCGCGTATCATGATGTCGATTCCTCGGCATTGGCGTTTGAAATTGCGGGCCGTGCCGGCATGCGTGAAGCCGCGCAAAAGGCAGGCATCAAGTTGCTTGAGCCAATCATGAAGGTTGAGGTTGTGTCACCCGAGGAATATCTGGGCGACGTAATTGGCGACATGAATTCACGGCGCGGCCAAATTCAGGGCACGGATACGCGCGGCAATGCGCAGGTTGTGGAATCAATGGTGCCATTGGCCAACATGTTTGGTTACGTGAACCAGCTGCGTTCGTTTACGCAAGGCCGTGCAAACTATTCGATGTTCTTCTCGCATTATGATGAAGTTCCAACGAATGTTGCGACCGAACTAAAAGAGAAGCTAGCGTAACGATCACAAACAAGCTATCGGCGCACCACGAGTCTGCGGTCCTTGTTGATTAGGACATTTGTGGAGCCGATAACTTGAAATGCTTGACAATCGGCAACAGTCTGGCCAATGCGCGCCTCGACTGTTCCCAAGACAGAATAATTTTTGGAACCAAAAGGTAGGATATAATGGCAAAAGCAAAGTTTGAGCGGACAAAGCCGCATTGCAACATCGGCACCATCGGTCACGTTGACCACGGTAAAACCACGCTCACAGCGGCTATCACCACTGTGTTGGCAGCCAAGTTCGGCGGTCAAGCCAAGGCTTACGACCAAATCGATGCAGCCCCGGAAGAAAAAGCCCGTGGTATCACCATCAACACCGCTCACGTCGAGTACGAAACAGCCGCGCGCCACTACGCGCACGTGGACTGCCCAGGCCACGCTGACTATGTGAAAAACATGATCACCGGCGCGGCTCAGATGGACGGCGCCGTCTTGGTGTGTTCTGCCGCTGACGGCCCGATGCCACAAACCCGTGAGCACATCTTGTTGGCGCGCCAAGTTGGCGTGCCCTACATCATCGTCTTCTTGAACAAATGCGACATGGTTGACGACGAGGAGTTGTTAGAGCTGGTCGAAATGGAAGTGCGCGAACTCTTGGACAAGTATGACTTCCCAGGTGACGCAACACCGATCATCCGTGGTTCAGCCAAGCTGGCCATGGAAGGCGACAAAGGCCCGATGGGCGAAGAGGCCATCATGAAACTCGCTGATGCCTTAGACAGCTACATCCCAACGCCAGAGCGCGCTGTGGACGGTGCTTTCTTGATGCCCGTAGAAGACTTGTTCTCGATCTCAGGTCGCGGCAACGTTGTGACCGGTCGTATCGAGCGCGGTATTGTTAAAGTGGGCGAAGAGATCGAAATCGTCGGTATCGTCGACACCGTCAAAACCACCTGTACCGGCGTTGAAATGTTCCGCAAATTGCTGGACCAAGGCCAAGCTGGTGACAACGTCGGCATCTTGCTGCGCGGCACCAAGCGTGAAGACGTCCAGCGTGGTCAAGTTCTGGGCAAGCCAGGCTCTATCAAGCCGCACACCCACTTCACCTCAGAAATCTACGTCTTGTCAAAAGACGAAGGTGGCCGTCATACACCTTTCTTCAACAACTACCGCCCACAGTTCTACTTCCGTACCACGGACGTGACTGGTGCGATCGAGTTGCCAGAAGGCAAAGAAATGGTCATGCCAGGCGACAACGTGTCGATCACTGTGAAGTTGATCAACCCGATTGCGATGGAAGAAGGCTTGCGCTTCGCGATTCGTGAAGGCGGCAAGACCGTCGGCGCGGGTGTGGTGGCGAAGATTATTGCTTAATTTCGCCAATATCGAATCGAAAGATTTGTAGGGGTATAGCTCAATTGGCAGAGCGTCGGTCTCCAAAACCGAAGGTTGTAAGTTCGATTCTTACTGCCCCTGCCACCTGAAATGGGTGGTGAGTTGAGAAAGTAAAGAATAGTAAGAGTGAAAAAAAAGCCCATTTAGACCAAATGGGCTTAGTCGTCTCAGGAAGTGCAGCAAATGCATCACTTTTTTGGGCTAAATATTGAAAAGATTGCAGAGTAAACATGGCTAGTCCACAAGTTGAAACCGTCGGTAACGGCGTTGAAAAAATAAAACTCGCACTTGCTGCGGGTTTGGTGCTGGCTGCATTTGTTGCGTTTTACATGTTGACTAAGCAGGGTCAATTGGCGCAGTGGGGTGCTTTGCTGGCTTGCTTGGTGGCAGCGGGTGCCGTGTTTTTTACCTCAGAAACGGGCAAGCAGTTGATCGCTTTTGGTCGCGATACCGTTCGCGAAGTCAAAAAAGTGGCTTGGCCTGCACGTAAAGAAACCGTTCAAATGACGGCTTATGTGTTCGGCTTCGTGCTAATCATGGCTCTTTTCTTGTGGGCGACCGACAAAACGCTTGAATGGTTGATTTTTGACTTGATTTTAGGCTGGAAAAAATAATGATTGATGCAACTTCTAGCCCAGAGCCTACACCAACAACGATGCTTGAGTCTGTTGTCGCTTCGTCTGATGCCCCTGTGGCAGCTGCGGTCAATCCTGATCTGCGTTGGTACGTGGTGCATGCTTATTCGGGCATGGAGAAAACGGTAGAGCGCAACATCATTGAGCGTATCGCGCAATCAGCTGCGCCGTCGAAATTTGGTCGGATTTTGGTGCCTACTGAAGAAGTCGTTGAAATCAAAAATGGTCAAAAGAAAACGACTGAGCGTAAATTCTTCCCGGGTTATGTGTTTGTCGAAATGGTCATGGATGATGACACTTGGCATTTGATCAAGCACACCAACAAGGTGACTGGATTCATTGGTGGTGGTAAAAATCGTCCCTCTCCGATTTCTGAGGCGGAAGTCCAGAAAATCGTGAGCCAAATGCAGACGGGTACTGAAAAGCCGCGTCACAAGGTTGAGTTTGAAGTGGGTGAATTTGTGCGTGTTAAAGACGGCCCGTTCACCGACTTCAATGGCTCGGTGGAAGAAGTTAATTACGAGAAGAGTAAAGTGCGTGTTGCTGTGACTATTTTTGGTCGTTCTACGCCGGTCGAGCTGGAATTTAGCCAGATCGAAAAAACGTAAATACTTTCAGAAGACTTAGAAGATTTTAAAAATTTTGCGCTTTTTCGACTCAGTGCAGAAGGTAAATAGCGAAACCCATTAAAAGGTTTCAAAAGAGTTGTTAACCCCGGGAAGCTTGGCCTTGTGCTAAGCGTTATGACCCGTAAGGAGTATAAAAATGGCGAAAAAAATCGTCGGTTTTATCAAGCTGCAAGTTCCAGCAGGTAAAGCCAATCCATCACCACCAATTGGTCCAGCATTGGGTCAACGTGGTTTGAACATCATGGAGTTCTGTAAAGCGTTTAACGCACAGACTCAAGGCGTCGAGCCAGGTTTGCCATTGCCTGTGGTTATCACAGCATTTGCAGACAAGAGCTTCACCTTCATCATCAAAACGCCGCCAGCGACTGTTTTGATCAAGAAGGCGATCAAGCTGGACAAAGGTTCAGCTCGTCCGCACACAGACAAAGTCGGCAAAATCACGCGCGCTCAGCTCGAAGAGATTGCTAAAACAAAAATGAAAGACATGACCGCTGCTGATTTAGACGCAGCCGTGCGTACCATCGCTGGTACTGCGCGCTCAATGGGTGTCAACACGGAGGGCGTGAAATGACCAAGCTCACCAAGAAACAAAAGACCCAAGTTGGCAAAGTAGACGGCAACAAGCTGTACGCTTTGGCAGATGCTTTGGTGTTGGTTAAAGAGTTCGCTACTGCGAAGTTTGACGAGTCTATCGATGTTGCTGTGCAACTCGGCGTGGATTCTAAGAAGTCAGACCAAGTGGTTCGTGGCGCTGTTGTGCTGCCTAACGGTACAGGTAAAACAGTTCGTGTAGCGGTGTTCGCCCAAGGCGCTAAGGCTGAAGAGGCCAAAGCTGCTGGCGCTGACATTGTTGGTATGGACGATTTGGCTGCTATGGTTAAAGCTGGCGACATGCCGTTTGACATCGTGATTGCCGCACCAGACGCTATGCGTGTAGTGGGTACCCTAGGTCAAATTCTCGGCCCACGTGGTTTGATGCCTAACCCAAAAGTCGGTACGGTTACGCCTGACGTTGCTACAGCGGTTAAAAACGCCAAAGCAGGTCAAGTGCAGTTCCGTGTTGACAAGGGCGGTATCGTTCATTCCACAATCGGTCGTCGCTCGTTTGACAATGACAAGTTGCAAGGCAACTTGGCTGCGTTGGTTGAGGCTTTGCAAAAAGCCAAGCCAGCAACCAGCAAAGGTGTGTATTTGAAGAAGATCGCCGTGTCGTCCACCATGGGTGTGGGTGTGCGTGTTGATTCACAAACTGTTGCTGCTGCTTAATTGCGGGGTAAGAGTTTTGTAATGGTATAAAAATTTGAGTCATTCATCGGATTTCTACTAAGAAATTTGGTGAGTGGCTTGATGTGGTGGGCTGGTAGTTGCCTCGTGCAGCTTCCAGGCCATCCAAGACCGTTGGTGTGTTTGGGTTTGAAAAAACGATGACACTTAAACATTTACTTTTCAGTGAATGACCAACGCAGATGGCGATCCCGCTGCATAGGAATTTTCCGAAACAGTTGGTCGCTGATTTTATGGCGTGCAAACGGATTGCGCTGAATAAACAGCACAACCTAATGCATATTAAGGAGTTAATCTTGAGTCTTAATCGCAGTGAGAAACAAGCCGTCATTGATGAAGTGAACGGCCTCGCAGCAAAAGCTCAAACGCTCGTGATCGCGGAATACCGTGGCATTACGGTCGCTGACATGACTAAATTGCGCTCATCTGCGCGCAGCAATGGCGTTAGCCTGAGTGTGTTGAAAAACACCTTGGCTCGTCGTGCTGTTGCAGGCAGTGCTTTTGATGTTGTGGCTGACCAAATGACTGGTCCGTTGATCTATGGCTTTTCTGTTGACGCAGTAGCTGCCGCGAAAGTGGTTGCTGACTTTGCAAAAACCAATGATAAATTGGTGATTCGCGCTGGTGCGTTTGCTGGCAAAGCTTTGGACGTGAACGGCGTTAAACAATTGGCGAACATTCCTTCGAAAGAAGTGTTGTTGGCGCAATTGGTGGGCTTGTTGCAATCCCCAATCTCTCGTACAGCACGTGTGCTGGCGGCAGTGGCTGGGCAAAAAGACGAAGCAGTCGCAGCCTAAGGGTCTGTGATATTTGTAACCAATGAAAATTTTGGGGCTGTTCATAGAATGAGCAATCACCCTGATAAAAGGAAATAAAAATGGCATTTGATAAAGACGCATTTTTGACCAGTCTCGACAGCATGACGGTCATGGAACTCAACGATTTGGTGAAAGCCATCGAAGAGAAATTTGGCGTGAGCGCCGCAGCTATGGCAGGTCCTGCTGCTGCTGGTCCAGCCGCAGCTGCTGCTGAAGAGCAAACAGAGTTCAACGTCATGCTTCTCGAAGTTGGCGCGAACAAGGTATCTGTGATTAAAGCAGTTCGCGAAATCACCGGTTTAGGCTTGAAAGAAGCTAAAGACTTGGTCGACGGTGCACCAAAAGCTGTAAAAGAAGGCGCCTCTAAAGCTGATGCTGAAGCAGCTAAGAAGAAGCTTGAAGAAGCTGGCGCTAAGGCCGAGCTGAAATAAGCTTTGCTTTGCGTGAAGGCTGGAGCGCCCTTTAAGGCCTCCAGCTTTCGTGCTTAAGCGGTATTTGAGAGTGTACTGAAAAACAAGCTAAAAAGTTTGTTTTTCAGTGTCTTCTGACCCCGACTGCAGAAGATGCCTTGGTTCGGGTTGCGTGCAATGCGCAATCGTCCGCCATGGTTGGTAGCGGCCAACCACCAAGCCCGTTGCGTGTGCATACTTGTAGAGGTATGTGGCGTAGCCGATCAGTTGTGTATGTCCCAGGACAACCGTCTTAAAGCCCGGAGAGCACATGCCAAATACGACAAGTAATTTAACGTCAAGTTATTCATACACAGAGCGCAAACGTATTCGTAAAAACTTTGGAAGTCGCGAAAGCGTTTTAGAGATTCCATACTTGCTGCAAATGCAAAAAGATGCGTACACCGCATTTTTGCAAGCCGGCATTTTGCCGCAAAAACGTACTAATGAAGGTTTGCAGGCAGCCTTTACGGGCGCATTCCCAATCGTTTCACACAACGGATTCGTTGAGATGAAATTCTTGGACTACAACCTCGCCAAACCAGGTTTTGACGTGCGCGAGTGCCAAACCCGTGGTTTGACTTACGGCTCAGCTGTGCGTGCAAGAGTTCAACTGATTATTTATGACCGTGAATCTTCAACAACACATTCAAAAGTTGTCAAAGAAGTCAAAGAGCAAGAAGTCTACATGGGCGAAGTGCCTTTGATGACTGAAAAAGGTTCTTTCGTGATCAACGGCACGGAGCGCGTGATTGTGTCGCAGTTGCACCGTTCACCTGGCGTGTTTTTTGAGCATGACAAGGGTAAGACACACAGCTCTGGTAAGTTGTTGTTTTCTGCTCGCATCATTCCTTACCGTGGTTCATGGTTAGACTTTGAATTCGATCCAAAAGACATTTTGTATTTCCGCGTTGACCGCCGCCGTAAGATGCCCGTCACGATTTTGCTCAAAGCGATTGGTTTGAATCCAGAGTCAATCTTAGCCAACTTCTTCGTGAATGATCAATTCCGTTTGATGGACAGTGGTGCTCAAATGGCTTTCGTTGGCGAGCGTATTCGTGGCGAAGTTGCGCGTTTTGACATCACGGACAAATCTGGCAAAGTTATTGTTGCTAAAGACAAACGTGTGACTGTTCGCCATACGCGTGAACTTGAGCAATCTGGTACTACGCACATCAGCGTGCCAGAAGATTACTTGCTCGGTCGCGTGGTCGCTAAGTCAATTGTGGACGAAGAAACTGGTGAAATCATTGCAAAAGCCAATGATGAATTGACTGAAGTGCTGCTCAAAAAACTGCGCACTGCTGGTATCGAAGATTTGCCATGCATCTACACCAATGAGTTGGATCAAGGTTCGTACATTTCTCAAACTCTGCGTACGGATGAAACGGTTGATGAGTTTGCAGCACGCGTTGCCATCTATCGCATGATGCGCCCTGGCGAGCCACCAACTGAAGATGCAGTACAAGCTTTGTTCCAGCGCTTGTTCTACAACCCAGACACGTACGATTTGTCACGTGTGGGTCGGATGAAGTTCAACGCTAAAATGGGCCGTGCTGAATCAACGGGCCCTATGGTCATGACCAACGAAGACATTTTGTCTGTTGTCAAAATCTTGGTGGATTTGCGCAATGGCCGCGGCGAGGTTGATGATATTGACCACTTGGGCAATCGTCGTGTTCGCTGCGTTGGTGAATTGGCTGAAAACCAATACCGTACTGGCTTGGCGCGTATCGAAAAAGCTGTGAAAGAACGTTTAGGTCAAGCAGAACAAGAGCCGTTAATGCCGCATGACTTGATCAACAGTAAGCCAATTTCTGCTGCACTGAAAGAGTTCTTTGGCGCATCACAGTTGTCGCAATTTATGGATCAAACGAATCCATTGTCGGAAATTACGCACAAGCGTCGTATTTCAGCGCTTGGCCCTGGTGGCTTAACGCGTGAGCGAGCTGGCTTTGAAGTTCGTGATGTGCACGTTACTCATTACGGTCGTGTGTGCCCGATCGAAACACCAGAAGGCCCAAACATTGGTTTGATCAACTCGCTCGCTTTGTATGCACGTCTCAACGAGTATGGCTTTATTGAAACGCCGTATCGCCGTGTGATTGATGGTAAAGCCACTATGCAAATTGATTACTTATCAGCGATTGAAGAAGGTAAGTATGTGATCGCGCAGGCCAATGCAGGCTTGGATAAAAATGGTGTCTTGACAGATGAATTGGTTTCAGCGCGCGAAGCTGGCGAGTCCATTTTTGTTGGTGCCGAGCGCGTGCAGTACATGGACGTGTCTCCAGGTCAAATCGTCTCGGTGGCGGCGTCTTTGGTGCCGTTCTTGGAGCATGACGATGCAAACCGTGCATTGATGGGTGCGAACATGCAACGTCAAGCTGTTCCAGTTTTGCGTCCTGAGAAAGCATTTGTGGGTACTGGCATTGAGCGCGTATCCGCAATTGACTCCGGTACGGTTGTTACAGCTACCCGCGGTGGTGTGGTTGACTATGTTGATGCAACCCGTATCGTCGTGCGTGTGAACGACTCTGAGGCACAAGCCGGTGAGGTTGGTGTTGATATATATAACTTGATCAAGTATCAACGTTCAAACCAAAATACGAACATCCACCAACGTCCTATCGTCAAAAAAGGCGACAAGCTCACCAAGGGGGATGTGATTGCTGATGGTGCTTCGACGGATATTGGTGAGTTGGCTTTGGGTCAAAACATGTTGATTGGCTTCATGCCATGGAACGGCTATAACTTCGAAGATTCAATTTTGATCAGCGAGCGTGTTGTAGCGGAAGATCGTTATACCTCCATTCATATCGAAGAATTGGTGGTGATGGCTCGCGACACAAAGCTAGGTGCTGAAGAAATCACACGTGATATTCCTAATTTGTCTGAGCAGCAACTCAATCGCATGGACGATTCGGGCATCATTTATGTGGGCGCGGAAGTTGAGCCGGGCGATACATTGGTTGGTAAAGTAACTCCAAAGGGAGAAACCACTTTGACGCCAGAAGAGAAATTGCTCCGTGCTATTTTCGGTGAAAAAGCAAGTGACGTAAAAGACACGTCATTGCGTGTTAGCCAAGGTTCTCGCGGTACGGTTATTGATGTTCAGGTCTTCACTCGCGAAGGTATTGTGCGAGACAAGCGTGCGCAGCAAATTATCGATGATGAATTGAAGCGTTTCCGTCTTGATTTGAATGATCAATTACGTATTGTCGAAGCTGACTCTTTTTCTCGTATCGAGAAACTGCTGATCGGTAAAGTTGCTAACGGTGGGCCGCAAAAGCTTGCTAAAGGTACGAAGATCGACAAAGCGTATTTAGATTCTGTCGAAAAATTTCATTGGTTTGATATTCGTCCAGCGGATGACGATGTTGCTTCACAACTTGAAAGCATTAAAAATTCAACCGAGCAAACACGCCATAGTTTCGATCTGGCTTTTGAAGAAAAACGTAAGAAGCTAACCCAAGGTGACGAGTTACCAGCTGGTGTTTTGAAAATGGTCAAGGTTTACTTGGCAGTTAAGCGTCGTTTGCAACCGGGAGACAAGATGGCGGGTCGCCATGGCAACAAAGGCGTTGTTTCGAAAATATTGCCAGTTGAAGACATGCCGTTCATGGCTGATGGCACACCATGCGATATTGTCTTGAATCCGCTCGGTGTACCTTCGCGAATGAACGTTGGTCAGGTTCTAGAGGTGCATCTGGGTTGGGCTGCCAAAGGTATTGGTCAACGCATTGGTGACATGCTGCAAGCAGAAACCAAGACCGCCGAGATGCGTCAATTCTTTGACACGCTCTACAACACATCGGGTCGTAAAGAAGATTTCAGCAAGTTGAATGATCTTCAAATCAATGAGATGGCGGCTAACTTGGCTGGCGGAGTAACTTTTGCTACGCCGGTTTTTGATGGCGCATCGGAAGACGAAATTCGTTCGATGTTGAAATTGGCGTACCCTGACGATATCGCGAAAACCAAAGGTCTAACAGCAACACGCACTCAAGCGCAGTTGTATGACGGCCGTACTGGTGATGCTTTTGAGCGTACAACAACCGTAGGCTATATGCACTTCTTGAAATTGCACCACTTGGTTGACGACAAGATGCATGCGCGTTCTACAGGCCCGTACAGCTTGGTGACGCAACAACCATTGGGCGGTAAAGCTCAGTTCGGTGGACAGCGTTTTGGTGAGATGGAGGTCTGGGCGCTTGAGGCTTATGGTGCATCGTATGTCTTGCAAGAGATGCTGACAGTGAAGTCTGATGACGTGCAAGGCCGTACACGTGTGTACGAAAGCATTGTCAAGGGTGAGCACACCATAGAGGCTGGTATGCCAGAGTCGTTCAACGTGTTGGTCAAAGAGATCCGCTCTTTAGGTATCGACATGGAATTAGAGCGCGGTTAAAAAGCATATTAGATTCGAATCAATCACAGACAAGAATAAGGACTTAACACATGAAATCATTACTCGATCTGTTTAAGCAGTTCACGCCAGATGAAAATTTCCACGCCATTAAAATTGGTATGGCTTCACCCGAAAAAATTCGGTCATGGTCTTTTGGTGAAGTAAAAAAACCAGAAACCATCAACTACCGCACTTTCAAGCCTGAGCGTGATGGCTTGTTTTGCGCCAAAATCTTTGGCCCCATCAAAGATTATGAATGCCTGTGTGGCAAGTACAAGCGCCTTAAGCATCGCGGTGTCATATGCGAGAAATGCGGTGTTGAAGTTACTCAGACCAAGGTGCGTCGTGAGCGCATGGGTCATATTGACTTGTCGGCTCCTTGCGCCCACATTTGGTTTTTAAAGTCTTTGCCATCACGCTTAGGCATGGTGTTAGACATGACCTTGAGGGACATTGAGCGGGTGCTTTATTTTGAGGCATATGTTGTGACAGATCCAGGCATGACACCGCTGAAAAAATACAGCATCATGTCTGAAGACGATCATGATGCCAAGCGCAAAGAGTACGGCGATGAATTTATCGCAAAAATGGGTGCTGAAGGCATCAAAGACCTGTTGAGCGATTTAGACATTGAAATGAGCATTGAAAAGTTGCGCGGCGACTTGACTGGCTCTGAAGTCAAAATCAAGAAAAACTCTAAACGTCTAAAACTGATGGAGGCTTTTAAGAAGTCTGGTATCAAGCCAGAGTGGATGGTGATGGATGTGCTGCCAGTGCTGCCACCAGATTTGCGTCCATTGGTGCCGCTGGACGGTGGTCGTTTCGCGACTTCCGATTTGAACGACTTGTATCGCCGTGTTATCAACCGCAACAGCCGTTTGCGTCGTTTGCTGGAACTCAAAGCGCCTGAAATCATCGCACGCAATGAAAAGCGGATGCTGCAAGAGGCTGTTGACTCATTGCTAGACAATGGTCGTCGTGGTAAAGCCATGACTGGCGCTAACAAGCGTGCGCTCAAATCTTTGGCAGACATGATCAAAGGTAAGTCAGGCCGTTTCCGTCAAAACTTGCTGGGCAAACGCGTCGACTATTCAGGTCGTTCGGTCATTACTGTTGGTCCAACACTCAAATTACATCAGTGCGGCTTGCCTAAACTGATGGCGCTTGAGCTATTTAAACCATTCATCTTTGCTCAGTTGGAGGCTCGTGGAATTGCTACGACTATCAAAGCGGCAAAGAAAGAAGTTGAATCTGGTACGCCTGTTGTTTGGGATATCTTGGAAGAGGTCATCAAAGAGCATCCTGTGATGCTAAACCGTGCGCCGACTTTGCACCGTTTAGGCATTCAGGCCTTTGAGCCGATTTTGATTGAAGGTAAAGCTATTCAATTACACCCTTTAGTTTGCTCGGCATTCAATGCTGACTTTGATGGTGACCAAATGGCCGTACACGTGCCCTTGTCTGTTGAAGCGCAAATGGAAGCGCGCACCTTGATGTTGGCATCGAACAATATTTTGTTCCCTGCCAGTGGTGAGCCCTCCATTGTTCCATCGCAAGACGTTGTGCTTGGTTTGTACTACACCACTCGCGACCGTACCAACGGCAAGGGCGAGGGCATGTTGTTTGCCAATACTACCGAAGTTCAGCGCGCATTTGATGCCGGTGTGGTTGAGTTAACGGCACGTATCAATGTGCGATTGACAGAGTACACCAAAGACAAAGAAACAGGTGAATTTATACCATCTACCAAGCTTTGGGAAACCACGGCTGGTCGTGCATTGTTGAGCGAAATTTTGCCAAAAGGTTTGCCTTTCGCTAACATCAACAAAGCACTGAAGAAGAAAGAAATTTCAAAGCTCATCAACGTTTCATTCCGCAAGTGTGGCTTGAAAGAAACTGTGGTTTTTGCTGATAAGTTGTTGCAAAACGGTTTCCGTTTGGCAACAAAAGCAGGTATTTCTATTTGCGTAGACGACATGTTGGTGCCGAAAGAAAAATACGAAATCATCAAACGCTGCGAAGCTGAAGTAAAAGAAATCGGTAACCAATACACCTCCGGTCTGGTAACGGCTGGCGAGCGCTATAACAAGGTTGTTGATATTTGGGGCAAAGCTGGCGACGAAATTTCTAAAGTCATGATGGCTCAATTGGCTGTGGAGAAAACCATAGACCGCCACGGCAAGGAAGTTAATCAAGAGTCATTCAACTCCATTTATATGATGGCTGACTCAAGTGCGCGTGGTTCTGCAGCTCAGATTCGACAGCTCGCAGGTATGCGTGGATTGATGGCAAAGCCAGATGGCTCCATCATCGAAACGCCTATTACGGCGAACTTCCGCGAAGGTTTGAACGTGCTTCAGTACTTCATTTCTACCCACGGTGCACGTAAAGGACTTGCAGACACCGCTTTGAAAACGGCTAACTCTGGTTACTTGACGCGTCGTTTGGTTGACGTGACACAAGACTTGGTTGTGACAGAACAAGATTGCGGCACACATGATGGTTCACTGATGCGCGCTATTGTCGAAGGCGGCGAAGTGATCGAATCATTGCGCGACCGTATTTTGGGTCGCTCGGCTGCTGATGATATCTTGCATCCCGAAAACCGCTCAGTGCTCGCTAGTGCTGGCGCTATGCTCGACGAAGATTTGATCGACGAGCTAGAAGCAGCTGGTGTTGATGAGGTCAAAGTACGCACTGCTTTGACGTGTGAAACACGTTTCGGTATTTGCGCAACATGCTATGGTCGTGACTTAGGTCGTGGTGGTTTGATCAATGGCGGCGAAGCCGTTGGCGTGATTGCTGCTCAATCTATTGGTGAGCCAGGCACACAGTTAACGATGCGCACCTTCCACATTGGTGGTGCAGCATCACGCGCCGCGATAGCATCAAGCGTCGAAGCTAAATCGAATGGCGTGATTGGTTTCAATGCCACGATGCGTTATGTAACAAACAGCAAAAAAGAACTGGTTGTTATTTCTCGCTCTGGTGAAATCGTGATTCACGACGAGCATGGTCGCGAGCGTGAGCGTCATAAGGTACCATACGGTGCTATTTTGGCCGTTAAAGCCGATGACAAAATCAAGTCTGGCGCGATTTTGGCCAATTGGGATCCATTGACTCGTCCGATCATCACTGAGTTTGCTGGGCAGTCTAAATTTGAGAATGTCGAAGAAGGCTTAACAGTAGCTAAGCAACTCGATGAAGTGACCGGCCTCTCAACTATGGTTGTCATCGATCCAAAACGTCGCGGTGCTGCTAAAGTCGTTCGTCCACAAGTTAAGTTGATTGATGCGACTGGCAACGAAGTGAAAATTCCTGGCACAGACCACTCGGTAACGATTGGCTTCCCAGTAGGCGCTTTGATTCAAGTACGTGATGGGCAAGACGTAGGTCCTGGCGAAGTGTTAGCTCGTATCCCAATCGAAGGTCAAAAAACCCGCGATATTACAGGTGGTTTACCGCGCGTTGCTGAGCTGTTCGAAGCGCGCACTCCAAAAGACAAAGGTACTTTGGCGGAAATGACGGGTACTGTGTCGTTTGGTAAAGAAACCAAAGGCAAAATTCGTATGCAAATCACGGATCCTGAGGGTAAAGTCTGGGAAGACCTGGTGCCGAAAGAGAAAAACATTTTGGTGCATGAAGGTCAAGTCGTGAACAAAGGTGAAAGCATTGTTGACGGCCCAGCTGATCCGCAAGACATTCTTCGTTTGCTCGGTAGCGAAGAGTTGGCGCGTTACATTGTTGATGAAGTGCAAGACGTTTACCGCTTGCAAGGCGTGAAGATCAATGACAAACACATTGAAGTGATCGTGCGTCAAATGCTGCGTCGCGTTGTGGTTGAGAATGCTGGCGATTCAAGCTACATCAATGGTGAGCAAGTTGAGCGCGCAGCGATGTTGAACACCAATGATGCGTTGCGTGCAGACGGCAAGTTGCCTGCTACATTCTCTAACTTGTTGCTCGGTATTACCAAGGCATCGCTGTCTACTGACAGTTTCATCAGCGCCGCATCATTCCAAGAAACGACACGTGTGTTGACTGAAGCTGCTATCATGGGCAAACGCGATCCTCTGCGTGGCTTGAAAGAAAATGTGATCGTCGGTCGTTTGATTCCTGCAGGTACAGGTTTGGCTTATCACCAAGCTCGTAAAGCGAAAGAGCAAATGGACGATGTTGAACGTCAAGCTATTGCACAAGCTGAAGCGGAAGAGCGCGACGGTCTTGCAAATGGTTCAAACGACGATGCTTCGTCCGAAGTTGTCAATAACGAAAATGCTGCGATAGAGTAATTTTATAAAGAATTCTCTAGGTGTTAGGCATAACGCCCCATTATCGCTCAGCGGTTGTGGGGCGTTTTAATTGGTGGTTTTAAATAAGTAGTAACGGATACGCAAATGCTAAAAACAATGCTTTGGGTCGGCTGCATAGCTGCTTTGGTTTGTTGGGCCATTGGTGCTTACAACCGTTTGGTGCGATTACGCGCTGCCACAGTTGAATCACATAAAGTTTTGCAAAATTATGAGATTAATAAACAGCTATCCAATGGTTTGCAAGATCAAGATGTCCAGTTAGAAGTGCAAATTCAAATATCCAAAAGCGCTCATGACGCCTCAGTGTTGCTTTACAACCAAGCCATCAAACAATTTCCGGCCAGATTCATTGCAACACTGTTTAGTTTTAAACCCAATATTCATAGCATCGGCAAGC
The DNA here is from genome assembly GCA_031422495.1 of Polaromonas sp. Lineage (GTDB taxonomy): Bacteria > Pseudomonadota > Gammaproteobacteria > Burkholderiales > Burkholderiaceae_C > Aalborgiella. Next base: position 20,801 of record JANPLX010000174.1, read on the forward strand.
CTGAATGACACTACAACAGTCCATCGTGTCTGGAAAAAAGATTTACACACAAATTCCACTTTGGCGACAATTGCAAAGCACGGCTGCAGTATTGCAAGCGGTTTTAGCTGGCGAGTCGGGCACCAGTGCGCTCAAGCAAGTTAATGCTGACTTGCGACCAGGAGTGCAAGCGCTCAGTTTCCATGTTTGGCGTTGGTTGGGGACGGCAGAAATCATTAAAAGCTACTTGGCCAAACGAGCACCCCCACCTGAGGCGGATGCATTATTGTGTGTGGCTATCGCTATTTTGTGCGGTGAAAGTACGACACTGCACTATGAACCATTTACCTTGGTTGATCAAGCGGTGGAAGCGGCTAAGCGACATCCTCATACCAACGCATCTAGTAGTTTTATCAATGCATGTTTACGGCGCTATTTACGTGAAAAAGAAGAGCTTACCCAGAAAGCGTTCACGCACCCCATGGGCCATTGGAACCATCCACAATGGTGGATACAACGACTGAAAATAGACCACCCAAATGCGTGGCAAGATATATTGCGATCAAACAACACGCATGCACCTTTAACCTTGCGCATAAATACAAAAAAAACAAGTGTAGCCAATTATTTAATTGCGTTTAATGCTGTAAATAATATAGCAAATAGCGAAATAAATCAGGTTGGAAAATTTGGTGTTAGTTTCACCAAAGCGCTCCCAATTCATGATGTTTTAGGTTTCTCTGATGGCACGGTTTCAGTTCAAGATGCCGCAGCTCAGCTTGCCGCTCCTTTGCTGTTGAATGGCATGAATTTAAGCGCTAAATCGCGCGTTTTAGACGCTTGCGCCGCGCCAGGAGGCAAGACAACGCATTTGTTAGAAATGGCCGATTGTGACGTGACGGCCCTAGATATTGATGCAGCGCGGTGTGACTTGATTCACCAAAACTTAGATCGTGTTGGTTTGAAGGCGATAGTACTGGTTGCCGATGCTGCCAAGCCACAAACTTGGTTTGATCCGTTAAAAGACGAATTGTTCGACGCTATCTTGCTTGATGCACCTTGCACAGCCTCGGGCATCGTGCGCCGTCATCCCGATATCCGTTGGTTAAGACGTGAAACCGATATTGCACAACTTGCTGAAATACAGCGAAATTTATTAGCCACGCTTTGGAAACTTGTGAAACCAGGTGGGCGTTTGCTATATTGCACCTGTTCGGTTTTTAAAGCGGAAGGACAAGATCAAGTCGAATTGTTCATTTCAAACAACAAAAATGCCGTTCTATTACCATCTCCAGGTCATTTAATTCCAAAAAATAGTGCAAAAACAAGCGTCGTCGCCGACAATGATCTGACTAACCATGATGGATTTTTTTACGCGCTTTTTGAGAAGCAATCAACTTAAGCTCGCAAAAATGCTGGTCCGTTGGGCTATATCTTGCGTCATACTTGTATATGCAGCAATACAAACTTCGCAGGCTGCTGGGCCTGATGGATTTGCTGAAGCAAGTGTCAGCGCCATTCAAGTTGAGCGATCGGATGGTGCAATATACTTGAATGCACAGCTGAAATTTGACCTACCTCTCGCTATAGAAGATGTATTGATCAAAGGCATACCTTTGATTTTTGTAGCAGATGCTGAGGTGCGGCGAGACCGCTGGTATTGGTACGATAAAAAGCTCGTCGTCGCAACCCGGCAAATGAGGCTTGCATATCAACCACTCACGCGCAGATGGCGTCTCAATGTATCAAGTAGTTCTGGTGCGAACAACCTAGGGCTAGGGCTTGGCAGTGGTTTACCACAGTATTTTGATACCTTAGCAGACGCGATGTCCAAAATACAGCGAATTACCCGATGGCGCATCGTTGAATTGACGGAGCTTGACCCAGAGGCTTTGCATACCCTTGAGTTAAGTTTTAAGTTGGATGTGTCTCAACTTCCTCGCCCATTTCAAATTGGTTTGATTGGGCAGAACGATTGGAATATTTTCGCCACTAAAAGTATCCGTTTCGCTTCTGAGGTTAGCAAGTGAAAAAAATATGGACCCTGATTGGGTTGAACCCCGCATCGCTTAGATCGCCTCAAATCCGCTGGCTCCTCGGTATTGGTGCTGCTGCAATGGTCTTGATTGGCTTAGCACTGCTCTTTTTACTGACAATATCAACCAATAACCGAGCGCAATATGAAGATACCTATGGTCAATTATTGATCGTCAATACCGTTGTCGCATCCTTATTGCTTTTGCTGATTTTATGGATGGCGATACGTTTGGCTGTGAGATTGAAACAAGGAAAATTTGGTAGTCAGTTATTGGTGAAATTAGCTTTGATATTTGCCTTGGTGGGCTTTGCGCCCGGGGTGTTGATTTATGTGGTTTCCTACCAATTCGTTGCACGATCCATTGAAAGTTGGTTTGATGTAAAAGTTGAAGCTGCACTTGATGCAGGTTTGAACTTAGGTCGAGTCACAATTGACGTGTTGTCAACAGATTTAGGCAACAATGCTAGTGTGGCAGCTCGGCGATTGTCTGACTTGTCAGACGTTGCGGCCTCACTTGAGTTGGAACGAATACGAGAGCAGGTTTCTGGGGAAGACGCGCTGTTGTGGAGTTCAACGGGACAGCTCATTGGAAGTGCAGGTACATCGCGCTATCAAATTAATCCCGATAGACCAATGCCAGCGCAATTACGAGCGGCCAGATTACAGCGTCAAGTTGTGAGCTTGGATGGACTTGATGAAGCCACGGCGGCTGCCGCTGCGACTTCGGGGTTAAGTGCAGACGGTAGCGCATCTTCTGCCGCGCCAGCAGCTGTAAAAATAAAAGTACTGGCTGTCGTACAGCCTGCTGGTTTAGGAATATCAACTGAGCCACGGTTTTTACAAATCACACAGCTTCTCTCCCCTACACTGGTTGCAAATGCGCTGGCTGTGACGGAAGCAAACCGCGAATATCAAAACCGCGCCTTAGCGCGCGGTGGCTTGAAGCGTATGTACATCGCGACTTTGACTTTAAGTTTATTTCTGGCTGTTTTTACAGCCGTTTTATTAGCGGTCTTTTTGGGCGCGCAATTGGCTGCACCACTTCTGCTATTGGCGGATGGCGTTCGTCAAGTTGCCGCAGGGGATTTGACTCCCAAAGCTGTCCTAAAAAGCAAAGACGAGTTAGGCGGTTTGACGCGATCTTTTGCTGACATGACACAGCAGCTATCTGATGCCCGCGCAGCGGTTGATAGAAGTATGCTGCAAGTCAACACAGCGCGTGAAAACTTGCAAATTATTTTGGATAATTTGACCTCTGGCGTTATCGTGTTAGATGCTGTGGGTGTCATCCAATCTTTCAATCCTAGTGCGGCACGAATTTTGCGAACGACCTTGGCTGATTTTGTAGGCGTCAAATTATCACGCATCATAGGGTTAGAGACTTTTGCTTTAGGCGTTCAGTCTCAATTTGATGCGTACCTCAGTGAGCGGCAATTGCATAACCTAGACCACTGGCAGCAAGCCTTTGCGCTCAATCTAAAAGCGCCCACTGATGATACCGTTGCCCAAAGTACCACTGGTCAAAGTTCACCTTATGCCACACAACACACTATTAATTTAATAGCAAGAGGGGCTGAATTACCGTCTGAGGCAGGCAGCCATGTCGGAGACGTAGCGCATCAGTCTATGCGTCTTTTGGTATTTGATGATATTTCTGAAATTGTTTCTTCACAGCGCGCGCAAGCTTGGGGCGACGTGGCGCGACGCTTAGCTCATGAAATCAAAAATCCGCTCACACCAATTCAATTATCAGCCCAGCGGTTAGAGAAAAAATTGACTGGTAAATTAGATGCATCCGAGCAGGCAGTTGTCACCAAATCCGTCAAAACCATTGTCGACCAAGTAGACGCTATGAAGCGCTTGGTCAATGAATTCAGGGACTATGCGCGGCTTCCAGCGGCTGAGCTCAAGCCAGTAGACCTCAATATGTTGGCAGCTGATATTTTGCAGCTATATGTCGGGGACGAAAGCTTAGCGACGCAAGCAAAACACGGTAGCGTAACAATTGAGTCTGTGCTTGACCCGCGATGTCCGCGCATCATGGGCGACGCGCAGCAACTTAGGCAGGTCATACATAATTTGTTACAAAATGCTGTAGATGCTACCGAACTGTCATCTAACAAGCATGTTACCGTTGCTACACAGTGGAACGTGGAGTCGCGAAGAGTGCGCCTTGTGGTCACGGACAGTGGTATAGGCTTTCCTGAATATATCCTAAATCGTGCTTTTGAGCCCTACGTAACAAGTAAAAGCCACGGAACTGGTCTAGGCTTAGCCGTCGTTAAAAAGATAGCAGACGAGCATGGTGCTCGCATCGATATATCTAATCGTGTTACAGATGGCGTGATACAAGGCGCTCAAGTTTCGCTATCATTCGCGGTAGACTCTGAATTAACAATTAAAGTTGGATAATTTCTATAATTTCTCAATAACTGCACGCAATAAAAATTCACAATGGCAAATATATTGGTGGTCGATGACGAGCTTGGCATTCGGGATTTACTGTGGGAAATCCTCAACGATGAAGGACATACCGTAGAGCTCGCAGAAAATGCAAGCCAAGCGCGGGCGGCGCGTCATCGCGGCAAGCCTGATTTGGTCTTGCTCGATATTTGGATGCCAGACACCGATGGCGTCACCTTGCTGAAGGAATGGGTCGGAGCAGGGCAGCTCACCATGCCGGTGATCATGATGAGTGGCCACGCCACAGTCGAAACTGCCGTCGAAGCCACCAAAATTGGGGCACAAGCTTTTTTAGAGAAACCGATCACACTGCAAAAATTACTCAAAGCGGTTGAAAACGGTTTGGCGCGTGACAGCGGCAAAGTGCAAGCTGGTACTCGCAGCACGGTTGGAGAGCCGACGCTCGAATCTACTATGACAGGTGGCCACATTCAAATGCGACCTGCAGAGACGGGTCCCATTGCGAACCAAACCTTCCATTTAGATAAACCCTTGCGTGATGCTCGCGACGAGTTCGAAAAAGCCTATTTTGAATTCCACCTCTCCAAAGAAGGCGGCTCTATGACCCGAATCGCTGAAAAAACAGGCTTAGAACGTACTCATTTGTACAGAAAATTGAAACAACTTGGCGTAGACCTCTCCCGTAGCAAGCGCGGTGGCAATTAAGTGCCTCTAAGACTGCTATAATCAAAGGCTCAGGCCCGGTAGCTCAGTTGGTAGAGCAGCGGATTGAAAATCCGCGTGTCACTGGTTCGATTCCAGTCCAGGCCACCAAACAAAAAAGCCAACCAATATCTTCACGGATCTGGTTGGCTTTGTTGTATCTGGGGCTCTCAAGCTTTGCGTCTAACGTGGAATCATGGTGAGCACGGGTTTTAGAAGATATTTCCCGGAGCCGCCCGCTGTAACGATTGATTTGCAGGCGTCAAAATCAATTACAAAATCAGACGTCGTATTAGCCGCGACGGTGATGTCAATATTCGTTTTAAGGCCTGATTGTTGACCGCTCGGTGTTTGTAATGCGACCTCGCTCTCACCTGTAGGCTTGGCAGAATTCGCAAACGGAGCCCCATTATTTTCAGCCAAAACAAGTCTTAGTTGTGTATATTTTCCAGCATTCAGCACTGTTTGACCGAGCTCTTCAAGCTTGCCATTGGTCAAACTCAACAAATCGACTTTTTTAGCAGGATTCAGAACGATTTCAGACCAGCCACCGTCGATGTCGTTTGCGTCGCTGCTTTTGTGCACGCGGACTTTCTGGATTGTCACGAAAACGGTGTCAAAGCCGCAGGCGGGAGCATCGGTCAGCGCAAGGCGCAAAGTGCCTGTGTCGCTATCACCGTTAACAGTGCTGCTGCCACTGCCACTGCCACTGCCACTGCCATTGCTATCCACACCGCCGCCACTACCGCCACCGCATGCCGTGAGGCTAGCTAATGCAAGTATGCACAAGACTGGTTTTAGATTTTGAAGTAAATTCATGGGGCACCTTTTTTAATGTAATTTGTTGATATGAACAACCGGGTTGAAAGTCGATCTAACCTTGTTCTAAAGCATAGCGACAGTCGCATTGGGCAATGTAGGACGTTGACTTGAATGCCTGTCCGAATACGCTGTCCACTGACTGGCATGATGCGTGTATTAATACTAAATGCAACCAAACAATCGACATTCAAAGCCAATAGTTACGACCAACCATCCCTGTCCATACTAGGCTAACTTTTAGAATTTCCCGGGTTGCTTGCACAACTAATTTGTAGCAGTTTGTAGCAGTTCAAACTAAATTTGATGAATACACGATACAACAAATGCGCTTGTCAGGTCGAGTTTGAACTGGAACAGATCAGCGCATAGCTGTAATAAAAAAGCCCCGCAAACTTTACAGTCTGCGGGGCTTTTAGTTTGTTTGCACTTAGCCTAGCTTAGTGCGAACGGCTTGGGTTTACATACCCATACCACCCATGCCGCCCATGCCACCCATGTCACCACCACCCATGCCGCCG
>JANPLX010000175.1:0-5216 GCA_031422495.1 Polaromonas sp.
GAGGTACAAGTCTTCTAAATCTTGCTTTGTCGCGCAATCCGCAATTGACAGGCGTAGCGCTTCGGTCAACTTGCCCTGCTCTTCAATGGCTTTGAGCACCACCACGCGTCTATCAGCCAATTCGCGCAGGTAGCTCAGGCGGAACTCCAATTCGCGCAGCTGGATGTCATCCAAGCCGCCAGTGGCCTCTTTGCGGTAGCGGGCAATGAAAGGTACTGTCGCGCCACCGTCTAGCAGTTCCACGGCAGTTTTAACTTGATCGTGTTTAACTTTGATTTCTTGGGCAATTTGCGAGATTATTTGGTACATAAAACGGGAAATAACGAGAATATAGCCAGAAATTAACGAAAATACGAACTGACTTTGGCTGAAAATTGAGACGAAAAAAAAGGCTTTCCAACCTGAAAAGCCCTTGTTGCATTACCCCTATTTTACGGGGGTATCGCCTTAAAACTCAGTAAAAACTGTTCATAAAAACCTATTAACTGAGCAACCCTTGATTTTTTGCCACCATCACGGCTTGCGCTCGGGTGTGAACATTCAATTTGTGAAAAATATTTTTAATATGCACCGAAACGGTTTGCGCTGCAATTTTTAGCTTGTCGGCGATTTGCGGGCCGGTGCTACCAACGGAAACCAAGCTCAATATCTCTTTTTCGCGGCTTGACAATACTGTATCTACTCTTGCAAATTTGTCATTCAACTGTGTGATGTTTGATGGGTTCACATATGGATGGGTAAATTTTTCCAACATGCGACGCGCAATGTGCGGAGAAATAAACGCACCGCCATTGGCCACTTGTAGTGTGGCTTGTGCGAAATCACCGAACCAAGAATTTTTAACTAGATAGCCAGTTGCTCCATTTTCGAAAGCATCCAAGGCTTTGAATTCATCATTGTCAGAAGACAGGACGATAATTTCTACCTGTTTATTGCGCAGTTTCAAGTGTTTGATCAACGCTTTTGTTTCACCATGTTTATGCTTGTCAATGTCCGAATCAATCAACAACACGTCAAAATCATAGCGCGCTATCGTTTGTGCTGCATCTCGGATGGTTGTTGCACTGGCTATCAGGTCAATTCGGCTGTCAGCCGTCAACTCTTGCGCTATCACGCTGCGCATGCTGGCATCTTCCTCAACCAAGATCACGCGTAAAGGCTTGTCCGCTTGGCCAATCAAAAAATCTGGCCACAATGACGCTGGGCTGGCGTGGTAAGTGAATTGCCCCTGAGACTGCTTGTCTGCCGTTTGAGGCAGATCAGGAGGTATGACATTTGTTTTTGATTTTAATAAAGCACTCATTGTTGGTTTTCTTTCTTTATTCTTACAGTTGCATTTGATACAACTGAAATATAAATTAAAACTTTAGTACACTGACATATCATTTCTTTATATCAATATGTGTTTTTATGCTAAGCAAAGCTTAAGGAATGAAATAATTAGTATGCTTACAAAAGTAGATTTATTAAAATAAAAAATAATTACTTATTATCAATGACTTACACGATAAAAATACCCTTAAGTACAGCACACAACCTCACCGTTTACGTGTTAAATGTCACAAAATTAATGCTAGTTATTTTGTAACTTCCATTTTTTGTTGTATTTTTAAGTCACTTTTACAGTTTATTTGCTTTAATTTAAGCTTTTGCGATGTACAAATAGTTACTGATGTATCAATATTTACAGTTGAAACAAGTATTAAAGCTGGTGTAGTACCTTGTTTAAACTACATAACTCTGAACCTTTGAAACTTTTGGAATCTATGCACTTCATACATAAGATGACTGCGGCTGCGCTTGCGCAAGCTATTCAAAGCAAGCAAGTCTCGTGCCGTGAGGTGATGCAGGCGACACTTGCACGTATTGACGCAATCAACCCCCATTACAACGCCATCGTTAGCCGCGTTGACGACGAGAGTTTGCTCAAACAAGCTGATGCCAAAGATGCGCTGCTAGCTCATGGCGAATCAAACGGTTGGCTACACGGTGTGCCAATTGCTATCAAAGACATAGCGCCAACGGCAGGTATTGTTTCAACGAGCGGCAGTCCGCTCTTGAAAAACTTTGTTCCTAAAGAAGACGGCTTGATGGTGCAGCGCATGAAAGCCGCTGGGTGCATCGTCATTGGCAAAACCAATGTGCCTGAGTTTGGGCTGGGCTCCCACACGTTTAACGAGGTGTTTGGCGCGACGCGTAATGCGTTTGACCCGACCAAATCCGCTGGTGGAAGCTCTGGCGGTGCAGCTGTAGCCGTTGCAACCCGCATGTTGTCCGTGGCCGATGGCAGCGACTTTATGGGCAGCTTGCGCAACCCTGCGGCTTGGAACAACGTGTTTGGCATGCGCCCTAGCCAAGGCCGCGTGCCCATGTGGCCCGTGGCAGACGTGTGGATGAGCCAGCTCGGCACCGAAGGGCCGATGGGCCGCACCGTGCAAGATGTCGCAAGATTGCTAAGTGTTCAAGCTGGCTGGGACGCCAGATCGCCACTGTCTATCGCCGAGAAGGGGGATGCATTCGACACAGATTTGAACGACAGCGCCCAGTTCAAAGCCAAAGGCATAAAAATCGGCTGGCTGGGTGATTTGAATGGCTATTTGCCTATGGATGCGGGTATTTTGGAGACTTGCGAATCAGGCTTGAAGAGATTTGAGGGTATTGGTTGCCATGTTGAACCCATCAACTTAGGATTTTCAAATCAACGCGTGTGGGAATGCTGGCTCACTTGGCGGCGAGCTTTGGTGGCCGCTCGTTTAGCACCGTTTTTGGTTCAGCCTAAAAACCGTGAATGGATGAAACCCGAAGCACTGTGGGAGGCAGACCAAGCAGCGTCGCTGACGGGAAACGATGTCATGAGCGCCAGTACTACGCGAACCCATCTGTATCAACATTTATTGCAACTCTTCGATAAAGTTGACTTTTTAGCCCTCCCTAGCGCGCAAGTTTGGCCATTTGATATCGCCAAACGCTGGCCGACCGACATCGCTAGCAAAACCATGGACACCTACCACCGCTGGATGGAAGTCGTCATTTTGCCCACGCTAGCAGGTTTGCCCTGTATCAGCATCCCGGTGGGTTTCAACGCAGCCGGATTGCCCATGGGCATGCAGCTGATTGGTAAACCACGAGGCGATTTGGCGTTGTTGCAGTTAGCGCATGCTTATGAACAGGCAGCACAAGATGTGCTGACAGTGAAGCCCAAGATTGCTAATTGCGACGATTAATACGTTTTAATAACCGTAAAAGCTATATTGATGTCCTGCTTTGCCCCGTGCAATCTCTGGCGTTTTGCCACTCATCAGCTCTGCCAGCGCTTTGTCAAACCGGATCGCTAACACTTGCATATTTAAGAGGTACAGTCATAACAGTTGCTACGCTGCCTGTGAATGTTGCGCTTCAGTTTACTTACACTAAATATTAACATTCAACAATATTGACAGCCAAGCCGCCGCGCGATGTTTCTTTGTATTTGACTTTCATGTCTGCGCCCGTTTCGCGCATGGTTTTGATGACTTTATCTAAACTCACATAGTGAGAACCATCTCCATGCAAGGCCATTCGCGCAGCATTTATCGCTTTAACAGATGCAATAGCATTGCGTTCAATACACGGAATTTGCACCAAGCCACCTACAGGGTCGCAGGTTAGACCTAGGTGATGCTCCATGCCGATCTCAGCCGCATTTTCAACTTGCTCGGGTGTGCCACCCATGACAGCGCAGAGTGCGCCGGCCGCCATCGAGCATGCTACGCCCACCTCCCCCTGACATCCAACCTCAGCACCCGATATGGATGCATTTTCTTTGTACAAGATGCCGATGGCGGCGGCTGTAAGTAAAAAATCCACCACACCTTCGTCCGTCGCTCCCAGAATGAAGCGCATGTAGTAGTGCAATACGGCAGGAATAATACCAGCTGCCCCGTTGGTGGGGGCGGTTACGACACGACTACCCGCTGCATTTTCTTCGTTCACAGCCAAGGCGTAAAGATTGACCCAGTCAAGTACTTGTAGTGGATCAGTCAGCACCGCCTCCGTGCTCTGGCTCAAGGCTTGAAACAGTGGGGCAGCACGGCGCTTCACTTTGAAACTGCCAGGCAGCACACCTTGTGTGTTGCAGCCACGTTGCACACAATCTTGCATCACTTGCCAGATACGCAGAAGCCCGGTGTCAATCTCAGCATCAGTACGCCAGTGCCGCTCATTACGACGCATGACTTGCGCAATGCTCAGTCCTTCGCGTCGGGTTACTTGTAGTAGTTCATCACCGCTGGCAAAGGGCAACGGCAGCACTGTAGCATCGGGAACAATGGTTTTGCGTTTACTGCCGTCGGCTGTCATTTCTTCGTTGATGACAAAGCCGCCACCGACAGAATAAAACACCCGGTTGGATAACTCGTTGCCTGTCGCATCCAGCGCCAAAAATCGCATTCCGTTGGCATGAAACGGCAGCGAAGCACGCATGAACAACAGGTCTTCCTTTTCATTGAACACCACGGTGTGCTGCCCCATAAGCGTTATACGGCCATGGTTACGAATATCAGCCAATTGGCCTGCGATAGCATCGACTTCTACTTTGTCGGGCTCGTGACCGCACCAACCTAGCATCACAGCAACATCACTGGCATGACCCTTGCCAGTTGCGCCTAAAGAACCATGGAGCCAGCAGCGCACAGTAACGATATTCTCCAGTTGTCCGATTAGCTGCAAATCCGACACAAACTGGCGCGCGGCCAGCATAGGTCCCACGGTATGAGAACTACTTGGCCCAATGCCAATTTTGAACAAATCAAAGACTGAAATAGCCATTTTTAATGAGCCAATTCGGTTTGCAGATCCGCAAGAAAAGCATCCACAGAGGCTTCGGTTGTATCCCAAGCGCACATAAAACGACATCCACCCCCGGCGATGAACTGGTAGAACTTCCACCCGCGCGCATGCATGGCATCAACTGTTTTTGCGGATAGTTGTGCAAAAACACCATTGGCCTCGGGGGGATGGATGCAGCTCACACCAGACAGCTGGCGCAAGCCCTGGTAAAGACGCTGCGCCATTGCATTGGCGTGGCGTGCATTGCGCAGCCACACTTCGTTTTCCAGCAGCCCAACCCAAGGCGCAGAAATAAAGCGCATCTTGGATGCCAATTGCCCAGCTTGCTTCACGCGCCACGCAAAGTCTTCTGAAAGTTGACGATCAAAGAACACGACAGCTTCGCCAAT
>JANPLX010000176.1:0-17362 GCA_031422495.1 Polaromonas sp.
CAAGTGAGCAATCACTTCAGTATCGGTTTGGCTGACAAAAACGTAGCCTTTGGCACGTAACTCAGCACGCAATTCGTCGTGGTTTTCAATGATGCCGTTGTGCACCAGTCCAATTTTTCCTGCTTTGCCAGCGGTTTCGCCCGGTCCAAAGCTGAAATGCGGGTGCGCATTGCCCTCACTCGGCACACCATGCGTCGCCCATCGGGTGTGCGCAATGCCAGTGTTGCCTTCAAATTGGTCAGCAGCAATTTGCTCTTGCAGCTCAGATACACGCGCTGTGCTGCGGGCACGCTTCAAGCCGCTGGAGTATACCGCCACGCCACAAGAGTCGTAGCCCCGGTATTCGAGCCGAGCCAAGCCTTGCACTAAGACGGGTACGACGTTTTTTGTAGATACCGCTGCAACAATTCCGCACATAGAACACCTCTTTTTTGAATTTTTTATTGAATTTTGAATGAAGGTAATATTACGCTATTGAAAAATAATTAATCGTGCTATTTTTAATTAATATGAAATTAAATTACATAGTTTTATTGCAATGAAATTTAAATTCAAATAAAATATATTTATGAAAGAAATAAATTTAGACGCCATCGATATCAAGCTTCTGGAGTTGCTGCAAACCGACGCCAGCCGAAGCAATCAGAGCCTAGCTGAACAAGTGCACATATCTCCACCCACCTGCCTGCGCCGCATCAAAGCCCTGGTTGAAAGCGGTTTGATAGAGCGGCAAATCGCTATTTTGAACCCTGATAAATTAGCGGCAATTCAAGGCTATGGCCTGACCGCCTTGGTCGAAATCACCCTCGACCGGCAAGGCGCTGAGCATTTGGAAGCGTTTGAAGCGAAGGTGATTCAAGACAGTGCCGTACAACAGTGCTACCGCGTCTCCCCAGGGCCAGATTTTTGCTTGATCGTCTATTGCGCCGATATGCCAGCTTATTTGGATTTGGCGAATCGGCTTTTTACGCAGGATGCGAATGTGCGCAATGTGAAAGCGTTTTTTAGCGTAAAGCGTACTAAATTTGAACTAAAAATCAGTTTGAATGCCGAAAAATAGGATGAAACGGTTGTAACCGGCGTATTTATTACCTAAACAGCTATTAAATATATAGCAATTAAAAATCGAATAACAATCAATTATCAACTGAATCAAGACTTCTGAATCAAGTTGAGCTTGCCTTTAAAATCTAAAGGTTTTGCAAAAAAATTCACAGAACCATTTCACTTGTCACTTACGCACTCAACCACCCCGCTATGTCCGATCTACAAACCACTCGCGCAGCTCAAGAACCTATTGAAGAGAATCAACTCATACTTGAGCGCCGCGAAAAGCTCAAAGCGATTCGTCAAGCGCAGGTAGACGGCAAGGGGATTGCGTTTCCTAACGACTTCAAGCCGCAGCACCGCGCAGTCAAATTGATTGCCAGCTACGATGGCGAGGCCAAGGACGAGCTGGATCCACAAAAAATCGTTGCCAGCGTGGCCGGTCGCATGATGCTCAAACGCGTGATGGGCAAGGCAAGTTTTGCCACATTGCAAGACAGCACGGGGCAAATTCAAATTTATGTAACCAACGATGGTGTGGGTGAGGAATTACACAACAGCTTCAAACGTTGGGATTTAGGTGACATCGTGGCCTGTGTGGGCACGCTGTTCAAAACCAAAACAGGTGAGTTGTCGATTCATGCCACCGAAGTGCGTTTATTGACTAAAAGTCTGCGTCCTCTACCCGACAAATTTCACGGCATGGCCGATCAAGAGACCAAATACCGACAACGCTATGTAGATTTGATCACCGACGAGTCTGCCCGCAACCGCTTCAAAGCGCGCAGCAAAGCGGTGAGCGCAATCCGTGATTTCATGGTGAAAAACGAGTTTTTAGAGGTGGAAACACCTATGCTGCACCCCATCCCCGGTGGTGCGAACGCCAAGCCTTTCAAAACGCACCACAACGCGTTGGATCAAGAAATGTTTTTGCGTATCGCGCCAGAGTTGTATTTGAAACGCTTGATCGTGGGCGGTTTTGAACGTGTGTTTGAAATCAACCGCAGCTACCGCAACGAAGGCATTAGCGTGCGCCACAACCCCGAATTCACCATGATGGAGTTCTACGCGGCGTATTGGGATTACAACGATTTGATGGCCTACACCGAAGCGATTATTCGCGATGTGGCGATGAAGGCGACGGGTTCATTGCAACTGAGCTACGGCGGCAAGCCTGTCGATTTGAGCCAACCCTTTGAGCGCTTGACCATTGTGGAAGCGATTTTGAAGCACACAGACGCGGGCAGCAACGTGACGGATGCCGCCTGGCTGACCAATGCCTTAAAAAAACTCGGTTTGAATGAAGCCAAAAACAAGCTGAGCGGCCGTAGCCTGGCCAGCCTGCAAGTGATGTATTTTGAAGAAACCGTGGAAGACAAGCTGTGGCAGCCGACCTTCATCATGGAGCACCCAACCGAGATTTCGCCACTGGCACGAGCGAATGATGACCGCCCAGAAGTGACTGAGCGCTTTGAGCTGTACATCACCGGTCGCGAATTTGGCAACGGTTTTAGCGAGTTAAATGATGCAGAAGACCAGGCTGCCCGCTTTAACGCACAAGTCAGCGCCAAAGACGGTGGTGACGACGAAGCCATGTTTTATGACCACGACTTTGTTCGCGCCTTGGAATACGGCATGCCACCCACAGGCGGTTGCGGAATTGGCATAGACCGCTTGATGATGCTACTGACCGACAGTCCAAGCATACGAGACGTGATTTTGTTCCCCGCTCTGCGTCGAGAAGTTTAAGTTTTCATCTTTTACCGTGCTTTGGAGTGCGTGCATTGAAGTACCTCGCGCATTATTCTGAAGGTTTGCAATCGCAGGTGCGTGAGTTAATCACCAATAACAAACTTGGCGAATTATTACTCAAAAAATACGGTACTACGCATACCATTCGGAACGACAAAGCGCTGTTTGACTATGTGATGGGGATTAAAAACCAGTTTTTACGGGGTGCAGACCCGCTTAGCAAAGTTGCTTTCGACAGCAAGCTCAAAGTGATTCAACATGCGCTAGGGACGCACACCACGGTGTCGCGCGTACAAGGCCACAAGCTCAAATCTAAACGCGAAATTCGGGTGGCAACACTTTTCAAAGATGTGCCGATTGAGCTGCTCCGCATGATCGTCGTCCATGAACTCGCGCACATTAAAGAACGCGAGCATGACAAAGCATTTTACAAACTATGCACCTACATGGAGCCTCAATACCACCAGTACGAGTTGGATTTACGGCTGTATTTGACCTACCAAGATTTACCCAAACTTGAAGAACGTCCTGCTACGCTTTGGCTTAGTACTTAAAGTCACTGTCTTATAAAGTCGTGGTGATAATTAGTGTTTGCTAATCAAGGACTTCAAACGTAGTAGCTTGGGGTACACCACAGGCACAGTTAACATGGTACTAGCAATGGCCATGAGCAACAAAGCAGTGAAGGTCTCTGAGGTGATGATGCCTTTGTCAAGCAAGATGTTGACAAAAATTATCATGATCAATGCCTTGGTTTGAAGCAGCCAACCGATGATGGATGCCTCGCCCTTTTCCCAACCAAGTATCTTGCCAGCCATATGAATGCCAGCTAATTTACCAACAACAGACGCCACCAACAGCACGGCTGCAGCCACAAAGACCATCGCGCCACCCACAGCCCAATTCGTCTTCAAACCTGTGCTGAGAAAGAATACTGGCATGATGGCAAGCAAAACATGATGGCGCAGCAAATCCATTTTTTCTTGGTTAAACCAATTCGAATCCATCACAGCACCTGCCAAAAAAGCACCCACCATATAGTGTAAGCCAGCCCAATCTGCTGCAAGGCTGCAAGCAATCAACCAGATTAACGCCGCGTACCAGCGGTCGCGTTCTTCCAGCCGCACCATCAATTGTCGATATGCAATCGTAGCAGCTGTAAAAACGACAAAAAACCCTATTTGACGACCTACCCGCGTCCAATCTAACAAAATAATAGCTAGTACGCCCCAGATGGCAATGTCGTCAATACTGGCGTAACGCAAAATACGCTGCCCAATCGGTTGCCGCAAAATATCCAATTTTTCCATCAGCAAAATCAAAATCGGCAGCGCGGTCACGGCACAAGCCATGCCGATTCCCAAAATAAATTGCCATGTCATCGCCTTGGGTCCCATCCAGCCCGCACTAGCAAACGGGCCTATCACCATCGCCGTGGCAGCCACTGCGCCAAACAACAATGGCATGCCAAGTGCCAAACCAGCAGTGATTGAACTCTCACGCCTGTAAATCCATGCTTTTTTGAGATCAAGCTCGACGCCTGCAATCATCACAAAAATCATCACCGCCCACCAAGCAATCCCGTTTAGCGATTGCACCACCTGCGGATTGAAGACAAACTTGTAGTAGTCGGGGTAGATTGCCCCCAAAATACCAGGACCAAGCAATATGCCGGTGGTGATCTGCACCACCACAAGCGGTGCGTAATAATCTGTTTTTCCGATTCGCCAAATTAAATACGGTATGCTGAAAATAATCAGCATGGCGATCAAAAAAATCTCTGTTGTGCTCATCTGCATGTTCAGCTTTACTCTTTTTTATACCAGAGGTTTACTGCGTTGAATCGGTGCACGCAAGTCGTCTAAATAATCGTGCGCAAGGTTCACCGTATCTCTTACACCCAGCGCTGAAAAATTTTTAACCAACCAAGACTTGACACTGTCACGCCCTAAATCACGAAGCGCATGAATCATCAGGCTGTTGGTTGATACTTTACTAGCGGCTTTGTAATTTTCCAGCAACTCACCGCCGTCGATTCGATGCATTAGCACATCTTTGTAGTGATTCGTATCTAGCTTGCCTTGCGCAATCAAGCGTTTCACAAAATCAATGGCGCGCATTTCAGCCAGTAAGCAGACATTGAAGGTAATCTCATTCATGCGATCCATGATCTCTGCGGCAGTGGTGGGTAGCTTATCACGCTTAACAGGGTTGATTTGAACGAGGACGATGTCGCGACTGGTACAGTTGTATATCAAAGGGTGAATCGCAGGGTTACCTGAGTAGCCGCCATCCCAGTAGTGCTCACCCTCAATCTCAACTGCTTTAAAAAGCGTGGGCAAGCATGCTGAAGCCATAACCGCTTTGGCGGTTAATCGCTTACCACTGAAGACTTCTGCTTTGCCAGTAGTTACCCCAGTAGCAACAACAAAAATTTTAAGCCGCTTTTGCGCTGCTATTGCTTCAAAGTCGATATTTTTTTCTAAAAAACTTTTGAGTGGGTTGATGTCTAAGGGGTTGTTTTGATAGGGTGACACGGACTGCGACAAAGCCGCTGTCCACACATTGGTCATAGACGATATCATTTTTCCCACGGGAGAACCATCGCCGCCCATGCTGCCCATGAGCATATCAAATGGGGCACGCTGCGCCTCGCCCAGAGCACCCATCTTGACGACGCCGCTCCAAAAATCTGACAAAGATGCTCGAGCAGCGTCATTAGCACTGAGTTTGTTTTTCCCTTGTGTTTGTGCAAAACCATGCGCCAAAGCCACGGCGTTCATCGCACCGGCGCTAGTACCGCTGATGCCTTCCATGCTAACTCGTCCATCTTCAAGCAAGGCGTCTAGAACACCCCAAGTGAAAGCCCCGTGCGATCCACCTCCTTGCAGAGCAAGATTTACCACTGAGTCGCTTTGCATTAAGGCATCAAACTCAAGGCTTGCATATAGGCTGGCTGCACCATCAAGGAATCCCACTCGGGCGCAGGTATCGTTGGCAACAGCGCTAAGCGACGCAAATCACTGGCCTCGCACGGCTCCCAATTGCGCTTAACAAGCTCTTCGACCATGCCGTTGATGAGTTCGTCAACCGCTTCGCCACCATCGACCGATTGGTTGCACAGCAGCACCATATCGCAACCCGCATTCAGGGCAGTCACAGCTGCTTGCGTGTAACTGACTTTTTTACCGTCAATCAATCGCGCGGCTTCCATGCTCAAATCGTCACTAAAAATAGCGCCCGTGAAACCACATTCACCTCGCAAAATATCGCCTAACCACTTAGACGAAAAACCGGCTGGTCGGCTGTCTACCTTTGGGTAAATCACATGTGCCGGCATGACGCTGGTTAAACTGCTTGACAGCCAGTTGTAAGGTGCAGCATCGTCCGTCAAGATTGCTTTGAGGCTACGCTTGTCCAATGGAATATCGGTGTGCGAATCTGCTTTGACAAAACCGTGACCCGGGAAGTGCTTGCCGCAATTGGCCATACCGCTTTGCAGCAAACCATGCATCAAACTTTTAGCCAACAGCGCTGTAACGCGTGCGTCGCGGTTAAACGAGCGGTCACCAATAACGCTGCTTTCGCCAAAATCAAGGTCTAACACAGGTGTGAAGCTAAAATCGACACCACATGCGCGCAGCTCAGACGCCAATATATAGCCGCAAGCAGTAGCTGCATTGGTAGCTTTCATGGCATCTTTCATCCATAAATCACCTAAAGCGCGCATGGTTGGCAAATGGGTGAAGCCATCAGTTCTGAAACGCTGTACGCGGCCGCCTTCGTGGTCAACGCAGATGAGCAGGTCTTTTCGGATTTGCTTGATCGAATCGCATAACGTCGTTAATTGCTCGCGGTTTTTCCAATTACGCGCAAACAAAATGATGCCCCCAACTAACGGGTGCTTGAGACGCAGCCGATCTTGCTTGGTCAGTGTTAAACCATCGACATCAATGATGAGTGGGGCATGTAGTGTCATGTTATAAATTCTTTTCAAGTTTAAAATAAGTATCAATTATTGCTATATTTTTTATAGCTTTTTAGGAATTAAATACGCCGGCTACACGCATATTTTATTAATTTTTATGAATTTTTTCGATAATACAAAAACTGGCTGCATAATCTGACTCATCGGATAAGGTGATATGCGCAGTTAGCTCTTTTTCTAAAAACCAGTCTTTCAAAACGCCATGCAAAATAATTTCTGGCTTCCCACTCGCCGTATTGTTGACTTCGCACAAACGCCAGCTCATAGGTAGAAGCATGCCCATGCCGATTGCTTTACTAAAGGCTTCTTTGGCTGAGAACCGTGTGGCTAAATAGCGCATGCCACGCTCGGGCAAGCGCTCACGACGCGACTTCCAAGTGATCAATTCGGCGTCACTCAAAATCTTTTCTGCAAAGCGCTCGCCTTGACGCTCAAACGTTGCACGTATACGCCGAATATCACAAATATCAGTGCCAATGCCGTAAATCATGGGTGATAGATTTGTCCGTTTTTAAGCTGCAGTGATACAGCGCAAATAGGCGGCAACCGTTTCAGAATAACCTAACTCTAACGCGTCAGCAATCAATGCGTGGCCAATGGACACCTCTTGCACACCGGGAACTAGCTGAACAAAAGTGCTCAAATTCTCACGGTTTAAATCATGCCCTGCATTAACGCCCAAGCCCACAGCCAACGCTGCCTGCGCCGCTTTGGCAAATCGTTCTAATTGCGCTGCTTGAGTAGAGGCGCCCCATGCAGCTGCAAAAGGCTCGGTGTACAACTCTATCCTGTCAGCACCCACGGATTTCGCCCAAGCCATGTGTGATGGCTCGGCGTCCATGAACAAACTAACGCGCACACCGAGCGCTTTACACTCAGCAATCAGGGGGCGCAGTTTGTCGGTATCCGTCGCAGGATTCCAGCCGTGATCGCTGGTGAATTGGTCTTCACCATCAGGCACAAAGGTGGCTTGATCCGGTTTGAATTGGCGCACAAAGCCCATCAAATTCTGCAACGGGTTGCCTTCAATGTTGTATTCACGTTCAGGCCAGGCTTTCATCAAAGCAGATAAATCGGCCACATCAGTAGCTCGGATATGCCGCTCGTCAGGTCGTGGATGCACGGTGATGCCGTGTGCGCCCGCTTGCAAGCACAGCGCCGCCGCGCGGGTGACGCTGGGGATGCCCAAATGTCGGGTGTTACGGACGAGTGCAACTTTGTTTAAATTGACGGATAAATTTGTTTGGGTATTTATGTTACTCATAGATTTTGCAAATCCATCATCATTTGGCGTGTTTTTAAAGTTGTGACACCACAATGGTAATGCAACAAGGTGCGTAACTGCGTTTTGAGTGGCTGCACACAGCTGCTACAAGCCTGCAAAAGTAGAGAAAACGGCGTGTCGGAGTCTAATGCCGTTTGCAGCGATAACCATTGCGCCCCTGTCAAACTGCTGCGATCTTCGGCATGCGCAGCTCGCAAGCCGCCTTCAGGTACCAAAACATAGTTTACGTCGATCAATAAACCTGCCAAACTGGCGGTTTGAGACTGCAAAGTCGGCAAGAAGCCAATTTCGCGCAACAGCATCAGTTCAAACGCACGCAGCGCAACTTCTAGGACTTTCTCGCCTGCAGCTTCTTTGCGAAACTCTTGTGCAATGATGTGAACGGTCAGAGCATAGGCGTCGAACAAGGCAGGATGTGGATCATCCCGCGCAAGCAGTCTCATCAACAGCTCGTTGAGGTAATAACCCGCCATCAGCGCCTCACCCGTAGGCATGACGTGGCCACCCATCCACTCAGCGCTGCGCAATGTGCGAATTTCAGCATCGCCGCCGAAAGCCAAATGCAAGGGCTGCAAAGGCAACAAAATCGGACGAAAGTTGGAGCTGGGTTTTTTTGCCCCCTTGGCGACGAGGGCAATACGACCATGATGACGCGTCAGCACATCAAGAATCAGGCTAGATTCGCTCCAGTCATAGCGGTGCAGCACATAAGCGGGCTCGTCGGTGATTTTTTTACTCGTAGCCAAACGAGCGTACCCGTGCTTCATCATCCGCCCAACCCGAACGTACTTTGACCCACAATTCGATGAACACTTTGGCATCCATCAAACGTTCAAGCTCAACGCGGGTTTCAGTACCAATGCGTTTGATGCGCTCCCCTTTGTCGCCAATCACCATGGCTTTGTGGCCATCACGCTCAACAATAATAGTTGCGGCTACTTTGACCAAGCGTTTTTGTCCCTTTTTCTTGGGTGCTTCTTCTTCAAATTTATCGATAACGACGGTCGACGTGTAGGGCAACTCATCACCCGTCAAACGGAACAACTTCTCACGCACCATCTCACCGGCTAAAAACTTCTCGCTTTTGTCAGTTAGCTCTTCTGCGTCATACATCCACGGTTGCTGTGGCAAGTATTTTTCGCAGATGCCAAACAAGCGTTCGATGTCTTTGGCATTTTTAGCCGACATGGGAACAAATTCATCAAACTTATGCTGCGCTTGCATGCCTTGCAGCCACGGTGCAATATCGCCTCGGCGGTTCACCATGTCTAGCTTGTTGGCAATTAAAAGTGTTGGAATATCGTTGCTCAGCAATGAAACCACTTTGTCATCAGCCATATTCGATCGCCCGGCTTCCACGACAAACAACACCAAATCAACGTCGCTCACCGCACCTTGCACGGCTTTGTTCAACGAACGGTTCAGTGCGTTGCCATGCAGGGTTTGAAAACCTGGCGTATCAACAAATACAAACTGCATCTCGCCGCGGGTGTGCATACCGGTGATGCGATGGCGTGTCGTTTGTGCTTTACGTGAGGTGATACTGATTTTTTGACCGACCAAGGCATTCAACAAAGTAGATTTGCCCACATTGGGCTTCCCCACAATGGCGATCAAACCGCAACGCTGCGATTCAATAGGAACGTTTGTGATAGTTTTAGGCGTAACTGCCGCACCTAGCATGGCTGTGATGCGATCGTTTTCACTAGCTGCAGTAATATTACTTAAATTAGTGTCATTTTCGTTGTTAGCCGGCGTATTTAAAGACTCTATTGCTATATTTTTAATAGCGATAGGTTTTGTAGTTTTTATAATTTTTTTATCGCTCATTTAATTTTCTGTGCTTTCATTGCAGTTTTTATACATTGCAATGCCACGGCAGCAGCGGCTTGTTCACCCGCTCTACGAGATGTACCAATGCCGCGTTCGCTTAATTTCAGCTCTTCAATTTCACATTCAACTTCAAAAGTCTGTTCATGCGCTGCGCCCAAAGTCCCGACCACGCGGTAAATGGGTAGCTTCATTTTGCGCCCTTGCAGCCATTCTTGCAATTCTGTTTTGGGGTCTTTGCCGATGGCTTGCATCTGCGGGTTGAAATCGACCGCTTTGAACAATCGCACCACCAAGGCTTGCGCTGTCGCGAAACCTGCATCTAAATATACTGCGCCAATCAAAGCCTCTAAAGCATCCGCCAATATTGATGGGCGTTTTTGACCGCCAGATTTAGATTCGCCTTCGCCCAAGCGCAGTACTTCCGACAAACCAAGCTCCAAAGCGAGTTGATGCAGCGTCTCTTGACGCACCAAATTAGCGCGAACACGTGATAAATCACCCTCAGGCAAATCACGTAACCGCTCATACAACATGCCAGCGATAACCATTCCCAGCACCGAGTCGCCCAAAAATTCAAGCCGCTCGTTATGGTCAGCCGAAAAGCTGCGGTGTGTAACAGCTCGCTGCAGCAAACCTGCGTCTTTAAACTGGTGCTGCAACCGCGTTTGTAGGCCGATCAGTGGTGTAGTCACGCTTTACTTTAACCACATTTAATTAGTTTTACCTTCATATTTGAGAAGCAAATAGGCTGGTCCTGCCAACGCAATTTCTTTTTGATATGCAAAGCTAACAACGAATTTGTCTGCAACTTTGTCAATCACCAAGTCTTTGCTTCTGATGGCATCAAAATAACCGGTAGCTTGATTTTTATCGAACGCGCTACGCACTTCAGCAACGGAGTTACCCATTTTGGCGGTGTTAGCCGCCTTAAGGATGGCCTGATACTCAATAACTGTAGGGGTTACCTTCGCACCTACAACAAACACAATACCAACCACCGCTGCAAAAAACAGCATGCCCAAAAAACTAGCGCCGCGCTGTTTTGATTTCTGTTGAGACGGGGAAATTGTATTCATAGTTAGTTTAGTCATCGTGATCTCCAAAAAAATCTAGCTATCTGTTGTTATTTAATTAAATCCACCGATACGTTTCAAGTTACCAAAATTCATCCAGACGTAAAAAGCACGGCCGACAATGTTTTTATCTGGCACAAAACCCCAATAACGCGAGTCTAATGAATTATCGCGGTTATCGCCCATCATAAAATAGTGACCTGCAGGAACTTTACAAACCACACCTTCAATACTGTAATTGCAATTTTGCTTAAACTCAAAGTCACTTGCACCCGAAATGAAGGCTGGCTGCGTTTCTTCATTGAGCAGTTTATGCGTTTTTTCACCCAATAATTCTTCGAATTGTTTTGAATATCGCATGGAATCATCATCAAAAAAGTCTGGCAAACTATTTTTGCTAAGCGGTTTTCCGTTGATCGTCAGTTTTTTATTCAAATAAGCCACTTCGTCACCAGGCAAGCCGACGACACGTTTGATGTAGTCTTGGCTAGGACGCGGTGGATAGCGAAAAACCATCACATCACCACGCACTGGCGGCGTACCATCGGTGATTTTTTGGTTGATTACAGGTAAACGAACACCGTAATGAAACTTATTCACTAAGATCAAGTCGCCAATCATCAATGTTGGAATCATAGAGCCAGATGGAATTTTGAACGGCTCAAACAAAAAAGAACGCAATAAGAAGACCACCAAAATGACTGGGAACAAACCCGCCGTCCAATCCAACCACCAAGGCTGAGCTCTGATTTTTTCTTGTGCAGCTTGAATATTGGCCAAATCGCCATCAACACGGCTTATACCCATTTTGGTAAGTTCGGTCATACGTGCAGTGGATGCGTCTTGCAATGCTTGCGCAGCTTTTTCACGCTGTGGCAAGAAATAGAACCGCTCTGCCAACCAATAACAACCGGTGACAACAACCGCTACGAACAACAGCAGGGCAAAATTGCCATCATGTAGGCCTAAATACCAGCTACCTGCGTAGCCTACAAAGCATGCGAGTATGAGTGACGTGATGAATTGCATTAATCTTGTACCTGTAATATGGCTAAAAACGCTTCTTGGGGAACCTCAACAGAGCCGATTTGTTTCATGCGCTTTTTACCCGCTTTTTGCTTTTCTAACAATTTCTTTTTCCGCGAAATATCGCCGCCGTAACATTTGGCAATCACGTTTTTACGCAATGCTTTGAGGGATTCACGGGCAATGATGTTGGCACCAATGGCTGCTTGAATCGCCACATCGAACTGTTGCCGCGCAATAATCTCACGCATTTTAGCAACGACAGCACGCCCACGGTACTGTGACTGCGATCTATGGACGATGATTGACAGCGCATCGACCTTTTCGCCATTGAGCAAAATATCAACTTTCACGACATCAGCGACGCGAAACTCTTTGAATTCGTAATCCATAGACGCATAACCACGGCTGACAGACTTCAACTTGTCAAAAAAGTCCAAAACGATTTCGCCCAATGGAATTTCGTAGGTCAACTTCACTTGTCGACCCGCATAGGTCATGTCTAGTTGGATGCCGCGCTTTTGGTTGGCAAGAGTCATCACTGCGCCTACATACTCTTGCGGCATGTACAAATGCACGGTCACGATGGGTTCGCGAATTTCCACCATTTTGCCTTGATCGGGCATTTTGGCTGGGTTTTCAACCTTGGTAACCTCGCCATCGGCCGTCATCACCTCGTACACCACACTTGGCGCGGTCGTGATCAAGTCTTGGTCAAACTCACGTTCCAATCGCTCTTGCACGATTTCCATATGCAACAGGCCCAAAAACCCGCAGCGAAAACCAAAACCTAGCGCTTGACTGACTTCCGGCTCGTAATGTAGGGACGCGTCATTGAGTTTGAGTTTTTCTAAACTATCGCGTAGACCTTCATATTGATTAGCTTCAGTTGGGTACAAACCGGCAAAGACTTGCGGTTGAATTTCCTTAAAGCCTGGCAAAGCTTCGGTCGCTGTAAATGCTGCGCCGCCAGAGCCCGCTTTGATTTGGGTCACTGTGTCACCCACCTTGGCAGCTTGCAACTCTTTGATGCCGGCAATGATGTAACCTACCTCACCTGTCTCTAAAGCGGGTCGTTCTTGGTCAGCAGGTGTGAAGACGCCAACTTTGTCAGCGTTGTACATAGCGCCCGTCGCCATCATCTTGATGCGGTCGTTTTTCGCCAAGCGGCCATCAACCACGCGCACCAACATCACTACGCCCACGTAACTGTCAAACCAGCTGTCAATAATCATCGCCCTTAAAGGTGCGTTGGGGTTGCCACGCGGTGGTGGCACTTTTGCAACGACCATCTCTAGAATGTCGTCAATACCCAAACCGGTTTTTGCGGAACATGAGATCGCATCGGTCGCGTCTATGCCAATCACGTCTTCAATTTCTTGTCGCGCACCTTCAGGATCTGCATTGGGCAAATCCATTTTGTTGAGCACGGGTACGACTTCCACACCGAGGTCGAGCGCGGTATAGCAGTTCGCTACGGTTTGCGCTTCTACACCTTGGCTGGCATCAACCACCAAGAGCGCGCCTTCGCATGCACTGAGCGAGCGTGATACTTCATATGAGAAGTCAACGTGTCCTGGTGTATCGATCAAATTGAGGTTGTAAATTTCACCATTTTTTGCTTTGTAGTGCAGTGCTGCAGTCTGTGCTTTGATGGTTATCCCACGCTCTTTCTCGATATCCATCGAGTCTAAAACTTGCGCAGACATATCACGCGCTTCTAGGCCACCACAGCGCTGTATCAAGCGATCAGCGAGAGTAGATTTGCCGTGATCAATATGTGCAATGATCGAAAAATTTCTGATGTGATTCATCAACGTGATGCTTTAAGTGATTGAATTGAAACGAATGCTAGAGCTAAGCGGACATAAAAAAGGGCGCGTCGAATTGTGACGCGCCCTGAAACCAACAAGCATGGCAACTGCGATAGTTGGAACTTCATTGTAGGCAAAAAAGCCGGTTTGTGAAGTCCCATAATCTGTTGGCAAGCGATGTTGCAGGGCAGCAACGGAAAGTTATTCACAGTTTAATCACAGTTTCGCAATTTATACACTGAACAACTTGTGGGCGATCTGTGGATCGTCGGTGGACTGTTGCACTCAATGCCATGAACTACGGAAAAACTGATTCAATATGTGATAAATCGACGTTTTCAAGGCTTAATTCTATCAAATCTTGTCTAATTTTATCGTAAGTTTTCAAATTAAGTTAGTGAGTGCACACTTACAAGTCTTTGAAAATAAATAAAAATAAATAAATAAAAATAGACGATTGACTTTTTACATACAAAAAAACCCAAAAATTACCCCAAAACCATGAAAATTTTGGGGCCTTTGATCGCTTGTAAAGTCAATTTATCTACGATATGCGGCCTTCGTAATCTTATTTTGATGGCTTGATAGTGGCCAATTGCGCCCAATCACCACGCCGGTATTGAAGGTTGATCGACTTGGTTTTGTCTGCTTTTGCGATCGCAGCTTCCAACTCTTTAACAGTAGTAATATCAATATTTGCTACAGAAATGATAACATCACCTTCTCGCAAACCAGCGCGCTCAGAAGCTTCACTCACACTGTCGACTTTTACGCCGCCTTTAATTTTAAGCTCTTTCTTGGTAGCTTCAGACAACTCACTCACAGTTAAACCCCAAGCTTGAGCCGGTGCAGCTAGTTTGGGTTTGACATCTTTAACCGCCGGTTTTTTTGCAACTTTTTCATCTTCGATTTCTGCCACCGTCACGGTTAACTCTTTGGTAACACCGCGTCGAAACACGCTGAGTGTGCTTTTGCTGCCTGGCTTGGTATTACCCACAAATCGCGGTAAATCGCTGGATTTCTCAATCGTGTTGTTGCCAAACTTCAAAATGACATCGCCTGCCTCAACGCCCGCCACTGCAGCCGGAGCTCCCGCTTCAACACCACGCACCAAAGCACCTTGCGCTTTAGGCAAACCAAGTGATTCGGCAACTTCTTTGTTGACTTGGTCGATTTGCACACCGATGCGCCCACGCGACACGCGTCCAGTCGTGCGGAGCTGGTCGCTCACACGCGTAGCCTCATCAATCGGAATAGCAAATGAAATGCCTTGAAAGCCGCCAGAGCGCGAATAAATTTGGCTATTGATACCTACAACTTCTCCACGCATATTGATCAGTGGTCCGCCAGAATTGCCCGGATTAATAGCGACATCGGTTTGAATCAATGGCAAATAGTCGCCCGTATCGCGCTGCTTGGCGCTAACAATACCTGCTGTGACGGTATTTTCCAAACCAAAAGGTGAACCAATCGCCATCACCCACTCGCCTACTTTGAGACGATTCACGTCGCCAATCTTCACCGCTGGCAAGCCAGTAGCTTCAATTTTGATCAAAGCCACGTCAGATCGCTTGTCTGTACCAATGATTTTGGCTTTGAATTCACGCTTATCTGGCAAGGTCACTAGAACGTCATCTGCGCCATCTACAACGTGCGCATTGGTCATGACCAAGCCATCCGTGCTCAAAATAAAGCCTGAACCGACGCCACGTGGCTGATCTTCTCTTGATTCGGGCTGTGGCGCACGACGTCTTGGCGGTGCTTTTGGATCGGCTTTATCCCCTTTCGGGTCTGCTTTTGGACCACCGGGCATGCGGTCACCAAAGAACTTTCGCAACAGCTCTTGCATGTCTTCGTCAGTTTCTACGCCGTTGACACTACGTGAGCTTGCTTTTTCTAATGTCCGTATGTTCACAACCGATGGGCCAACCTGCTCGACCAAATCGGTAAAATCGGGCAGCCCGCGCATTTGAGCGCCCACAGACAATGGCAAAAGCATCGCACCCATGAGCGCACTAAGACTTACTAAACCTACAAACTTAGAATTTAAATACTTAATATAAGTCATAAAGAATGCCACCTATTAACTTTTGATATTGCCACTTGCGTAATTACCACTTTAATCGAAACTATTTCTTTCGCTCCAACTGCTGCGCAAAGACCTTTAATGTTGCCGTAGGCACTTCGCCGACGGCCGTCAGCCACCAATCATCCAAGCGCTTGGCTAAAGTCTGCGTTGCGCCCATAGACCAAGCGCCTTCTTGGTTGTGCCGTTTGCGGTCAAAAGGCTCTACAAACAACGACACCGTGGCCAAACCGTCTGAAAAAATCCATTGCATTGTGCCTGCTTTATCCGCTTCTTGAGTCGTTGTAGCACCAGAGGCCGCTTCTAGCTGCGCCGGGCGCTTGAAGCAATTCATTGAAGCAAAACCAGGCACGCCACGCTGCAATGCCCAGCCTTGTGCCAAAGCCGTCGTTTTAACCATGTTGACTTGCTCCAACTTGTGGCCAGCTGTGTTGTTCATCATCGCGGCCAAGCGCTCCATTTTGACGGGGGCTTCTAAATTCAGCTCCGAAAACGCTGACTGCTCGATCACACGACCCATGACATCCAAAGTTTGTAGCTTCACCACCAAGCCGCTCTTGCGTTCTGTCCAAATTCGGTAGCTGTAACGCAAAGCGTCTTTGGCAATGAGTTGGACAACTTCAGTATCTACACCTGCGACGCGCTCCGATTCAAGCGTTTTGAGGGTATAAAACTCAGCAATTGCACTATCGTTTGATTTGAGAAAGTTAGGAAAAATACCCAAAGCTTCACGCTGCTCAGAACGCGCTACTTTGGTTTCTGGGAAAAAAGTCACCACGTTGTTGTTATGTCGAAATGTAGAGCGTGGTGTGCCAGTGAGCGTCTCAATACGCTCCATTTGTTGATCGCCATCACATACGTGCCAAATCCGCGCACTGGCCATGTCTGCACCAACAGAAACTACAAAAGTGCCGGTATAGGCGCGACGGCGAGAACCATCGTGGATGCGAATCAACCAGTCGTTGACGGATTTGTTGCTACCTGATTGCACAGATTTACCAGCAGTAGCAGCACTTTGTTTAGACGCATTTGATTCTTCTCCCGCTATAGAATTAATAGCAATAGAGGCAATAAATACGCAGGCTATAGACGAAAAAGCCTTTAAAAAGAGACGATTCATACTTATTTATTGTTCACGATCGCTGGGCTGTAAGTAGCGCTACGCAAAAAGCCAGACGGCATTTGAAAAGCTGAACTGCCACCGACTTGGTTATGCGCAGCGATCAGAGCGTCAAGTCGTGGGTTGCGTAGCATCACAGCGGTTTGCCCATCTACCGTGATGGGCACTGATGTTTGCGCCAGTTGGCTGCCCGTTGTCACTGGCGCGACTGCCGTGGTACCGATCAAATTCAGCCCAAGCATGACCGATGCGGCTAAGGCGCTTAGACCTGCTGCCCACTTCCAGCTGAAAAAAGGTTCGTTCGAGGCTGCAGCTTGTTCGAATTTCATAAGAGTATC
>JANPLX010000177.1:0-7199 GCA_031422495.1 Polaromonas sp.
CTGGGATGAAGAAGAGATCAACAAGCGTTTGGTCAAAATCATGAAAGACGCGTTTGCTGGCGTGTGGGCTGTGGCTGAGGAGCACAAGGTGAGTTTGCGTACGGCGACGTTTATAGTAGCCTGCAAGCGGATTTTGCATGCGCGGGAGTTGCGTGGTTTGTACCCTTAATTCAGACGTTGCTTGAGCGATTCTGGAATGGGGAGCGGTATCACCTCTATGCCCTCCTCTATCAGCTCCATAGTCTGGTCTAGCGTGGCTTGGCCGCGAATGGCGCGTTCGTCAGCTTCACCGTAGTGGATTTTGCGGGCTTCTGAAGCAAAGCTGTTACCTACATCTTCAGTGTTGGCCATGACGTGCTTAGCCATGTCCATCCAAGCGGCTTGCATGACAGCGGCAACTTCTGGCGACATGGGTGGGCTCTGAGGTGACGCCATTGGTTGGGATATTTGATCTTGCATAACAAGCTTGGTCGAGGCAGTGGATGCTCCAGTTGTTGCCTCGTTTTTAGAAGCAATGGCTTTTTCTGCCGCTGGTGCCGAGGTTTTGCCTAAGTTGAAACGCGGTACGCTTAGTTTCTTGGTGATTTCAGCGCTGCCACACAGAGGGCATTGCACTAAACCTCTATTCAGTTGACTCTGAAAGTCACCCTCGGAACCAAACCAACCTTCAAACGAGTGATATTGGCTGCATTGCAAGTCTAGGACTTTCATACAGGTAGATTAAACCCGTTCAACATCGGTTGCAGCCACCCAATTCAATGGCCATGCGCCCGACAAGGCATTCTGCAGCCACAAAGTGCAAGCTATTGTTTTAGCGTCTGTGACCAAGCCTTGACTGCACATAGCTAGCAATTCAGCGGTTGTAGCCGTAACAACATCTAATGATTCGCCTTCGTCCAACTTGCGCATACCCAAAGTCAGCCCTTTCGCGAAGTAAATGTGTAAAACCTCGGTGGAATAGGCAATCGCAAGATGCGTTTTGCCAGCGTAAGCCCAGTGTGACGCACTGTAGCCAGTTTCTTCAAGCAGTTCGCGCTGTCCGCAGAATTGTGGATTTTCACCAGATTCAAGCTTGCCAGCAGGGAACTCAAACATAACTTCACCAATCGGATAGCGAAATTGACGCTCTAAAACTACTAATCCATCATCAAGCAAAGGAATGATGACAACGGCGCCTGGGTGAACGACATATTCACGGGTGGCTTGTTTGCCGTCGGGCAGAGCAACGGCGTCGCGAAGAATGTGCAAAAAATTGCCTTGATAAACACTTTCGCTGCTGATCTTGGTTTCAATCAGGTGGCTATCATCCACTGTTCTTTTCACGATTTTTTATTCACGTTGTCAATCACGGTGTTTGAGCAAGTAGCGATAGATAAAGCCCGGGAAAGCCAAGGTAATGAACAGTGCGCCCGTAATAGCGTAAAACTCCCAACCTTGTGGCGCAATTTGACCGGCTCGGTTTTCTAACAACAAACCTAATCCGCCTGCAATAAAGTAAAAGATAACAAGCTCAAGTAGTCTTAGCCCCAGTGTTTTAGGGGTTTTATGTAAGAAAAGAAGCAGGAATCGTTTCGTTAAAAATGGCGCATTAGCAGCTATAAAAGCCACCACAATGACCAACCAAATACTCGCAGATTGAACCATGGAGTTGTAGGCTCAAGTACCAAGTGTTTTGGTAATAGCGTCTGCACACAAAGCCATCAAGCCGCTTGGGAACAGTCCCAATAACATCACCAACGCACCGTTGATAGTAAGCACGATACGTACGTCCGCGCCTGCAGAAACTGTGGTCGCGGTAATTGGCTCGTCAAAATACATGACTTTGACGACGCGAAGGTAGTAGAAGGCGCCGATCAATGACATCATTACCGCAAAAATTGCGAGTGCGATTTGCGGTGTTTGCCCAGATGAAACCAACGATTGCAAAACTGACAATTTGGCGTAGAAACCAACCATTGGCGGTATGCCGGCGAGCGAGAACATACAAATCGCCATGATGGCAGCATACAAAGGACTGCGTTGGTTTAAACCTGCCAGATCGGTGATTTCTTCACTCTCAAAGCCTTCGCGTGCTAAGATTAATATCACCCCGAAAGTGGCCAATGTACTCAATACGTAAGTAATGACGTAAAACATGGCAGAACTGTATGCGGTGGTAGCAGAGAGGGTATTGCCATTCACAACGCCAGATAACAAGCCAATTAATACAAAACCCATTTGCGAAATCGTGGAATAAGCCAACATACGCTTCAAATTAGTCTGAGCTATGGCCGCCAAATTACCTACCAGCAAAGAACCAACAGACAACACGGCTAGCATTTGCTGCCAATCGATGGCCAGTGGCAACATGCCCTCAACCAACAAACGAATCGTGATAGCAAAGGCAGCCAATTTAGGGGCACCGCCAATCATCAAGGTCACCGATGTCGGCGCACCTTGGTAAACGTCAGGCACCCACATGTGAAAAGGAACAACACCTAGTTTGAAAGCCAAACCAGCAACAATAAAGACCAAACCAAACACCAAGACTTGGTGTTTGACGTTACCTGAGTTAATGGCTTTAAAAACAGCTGCGATGTCTAAACTACCGGTTGCGCCGTACATCATCGACAAACCGTAAAGCAAGAAACCGCTAGCCAAAGCACCAAGCACAAAGTATTTCATAGCGGCTTCAGAAGCAGTGGCATTATCACGACGCAGTGCGACCAAGGCATAGCTGCTAAGCGTGAGCAACTCTAAGCCCATATAAATGACCAGAAAGTTACTGCCAGAGATCATGATGAACATGCCCAGCAAAGAGAACATACCTAAAGTGAAGACTTCGCCCCCACGCATCATGCCACGGTCTGCAGAGTAGGGCCGACCATAAACCAAAGTCACCATCATGGCGATAGTTGCAAAGCATTTCAACCAGTTAGACATCGGGTCGCTGACCGTCATGCCACCAAAACCGTATATGGTTTGACCACCCGTGGCGTACATGGCTTGTAAAACAGCAACAACACCCAGTGTCAAAAGTGTCAAAACATAGGTGGCAGTACGACGCGGGCTGGTCACATATAGATCGACCAAAGCGATCACACATGCCATCGCAAGCAATACGATTTCAGGGTAAACGGTGATCCAACTCAATTTATCAATCATCTTTAATTCTTCTGTATAAAAGTACGTACTTTTAAATTGTTTTTAATTTAGTTTTGAAGTAGTAACATGCTTCAGCAAATCAGCCACAGAGGTATCCATCACATCAGTAAAAGGTTTTGGATAGACACCCATCCACAACACGGCGATTGCCAGCAAGCTCATCACCAAAAATTCCCTGGCATTGATGTCTTTAAGCTCTTTAACATGATCGTTAGTTACGGGGCCTAAATACACGCGCTTGAACATCCATAAGGTGTAAGCAGCACCAAATATCAAAGCGGTAGCTGCTGCAAAACCTAACCAAAAATTAGCTTTCACAGCGCCTAAAATAACCATCCATTCGCCTACAAAACCAGCAGTACCGGGTAATCCACAATTAGCCATCGCGAACAGTAAGACAAACGCCGTGAATTTGGGCATCGTGTTTATCACACCACCATAACTAGAGATTTCGCGTGAATGCATGCGGTCGTACAAAACACCGATGCACAAGAACATAGCTGCAGATACAAAACCGTGTGCAATCATCTGCACCAATCCGCCAGAAACACCCAAGTCATTAAATATAAAGAAACCCAAAGTCACAAAGCCCATATGAGCAACTGACGAATAAGCCACTAGTTTCTTCATATCTTGTTGCATCATAGCCACCAAGCCAACATAAATTACAGCGATCACCGACAATGCAATGATCAACCACGCCCACTCATGCGAAGCATCAGGTGCTATGGGCATAGAAAAACGCAAGAAGCCGTAAGCACCCAATTTCAACATGATGGCAGCCAAAACCGCTGAGCCACCCGTTGGCGCTTCAACGTGAACATCTGGCAGCCAAGTGTGCACCGGCCACATAGGCACTTTGACCGCAAAAGCCGAGAAGAAAGCAAAGAATATCAAGGTTTGAACTGTGCCTGACAAAGGTAATTTATGCCAAACTGAAATATCGAAGCTACCACCGGATTTAGAGTACAAATAAATCAACGCGATCAGCATCAACAAGGAGCCCAACAAGGTGTACAGGAAGAACTTGAAAGCAGCATAAATTTTGTTCGGACCACCCCAGATACCGATAATTAAGTACATGGGAATCAGGGTTGCTTCAAAGAAAACGTAAAACAACAAGCCGTCTAAGGCACAGAAAACACCAATCATCAAACCGCTCAAAATCATGAACGCACCCATGTATTGGTTGACACGGGTTGTGATTGACTCCCACGAGGCGATGATGACAATAACGTTGATAAATGCCGTTAACAAAACAAACCAAAGCGAGATACCGTCTACACCGAGATGGTAGTTAACATTAAAAGCATCAATCCAAGGTGCTTTTTCAACAAACTGCATAGCTGATGTACCGAGCTTGAAGCCGCTGTATAAGGGTAATGTGACCAACAAACTCACTACAGAGCCTACCAATGCAACCCAACGCACAGCTTTAGCTTGATCGTCACGACCAAATGCCAAGAGAATAACGCCGAAGAAAATTGGCGTCCAAATTGAAAGACTCAGCAAGCTCATTTTCCTAAACCCTTATTTGTCCAACCAAGCCATGCTGCTATTTCAGGTCCGCTCACAAAATACGCTAACAGTACAAATACACCTAAAATCATTGAAAAGGCATAGTGATAGAGGTAACCAGTTTGTAATTTTCTAGTGATACTCGACATCAAACCTACAACTTTCCATGAGCCATTAACCAAAGTGCCATCAATAACCTTTTTATCATTTTCCCAAAGCAAACTACCGAGCGCACGAGCACCGCGAGCGAGAACGTTTTCGTTGAACCAATCAAGGTAATATTTATTTTCAAGCAAGGTATAAATGGGCAGAAACATTCGCTTTACAGCTGCTGGTAAAGCTGGATTAATGATGTACATATAGTAAGACATCGCCACACCAGCTAATGCTAGCCAGAAGGGAGCTGACGTTAGTCCATGTATCGCCAATTTAAGCGGTCCATGAAAGTCTTGTCGCAATACGTCCATAGCATTATGAATACTCAAATTCACATAAATAGAATCTTTAAAGAATTCACCAAACAGCATGGGCTCAATAGTGAAAAAACCTATCAGAACAGATGGAATAGCCAAAAGTATCAATGGCAAAGTGACCACCCACGTGGACTCGTGAGGTTTGCTATGTGCATCGTGCTCGCCATGATGATCATCATGATGTGCATCAGGATTTTGATCAAATCGCTCTTTTCCGTGAAATACTAGAAAATACATTCTGAATGAATAAAATGCAGTTATAAATACTCCAGCTAAAACTGCAAAATACGCAAAACTCGATCCTGGAAGCTTGCTTGCATGAATCGCAAGTATGATTTCGTCTTTCGAGTAAAAACCAGAGAAGAGTGGTGTTCCAATAAGTGCCAAGGAGCCTAGCAAAGTAGTTATCCAAGTAATTGGCATGTACTTGCGCAAACCGCCCATCCAACGGATATCTTGGTTGTGATGCACACCCATGATCACCGAACCAGCAGCAAGGAACAACAAGGCTTTAAAGAAGGCATGCGTCATCAAATGAAACACGGCAACCGAATAAGCGGAAGCTCCCAAAGCTACCGTCATATAACCCAGTTGTGACAAAGTTGAGTACGCAACCACACGCTTAATATCGTTTTGGATGATGCCAAGAAAACCCATGAACAGTGCTGTTATAGCGCCAATGATCATGATGAAACTAAGTGCTGTATCACTCAACTCAAACAAGGGCGACATGCGTGCCACCATGAAAATACCAGCAGTCACCATCGTCGCAGCATGAATTAGTGCAGAAATTGGTGTGGGGCCTTCCATAGAATCTGGCAACCAAACATGCAGCGGGAACTGAGCGCTTTTACCCATTGCGCCAATAAATAGGCAAATACAAATAACTGTGATCAGCATCCAAGACGTTCCAGGGAAACTAAGTTTTGCTAACTCCCCTGCTTTGCCAAAGGCTTCGGTGTAGTTCAAGGTGCCGGCATAAGCAGCAATCAAACCAATGCCTAATATAAATCCAAAATCACCAACACGGTTGACTAAGAAGGCTTTCATATTCGCAAAAATGGCAGTCGGCTTGTTGTACCAAAAACCAATAAGCAAATAAGAAACCAATCCAACGGCTTCCCAACCGAAGAACAGCTGCAGCATGTTGTTGCTCATCACAAGCATCAGCATGGAAAACGTAAACAGTGAGATATAGCCAAAGAAGCGGTTATAGCCTTCGTCCTCTTCCATGTAGCCTATGGTGTAAATATGTACCATCAGCGATACGAATGTGACTACACACATCATCATGGCGGTAAGACCATCAACTAGGAAGCCGATTTCCATCTTCAAGCCACCGAGCACCATCCACTCGTAGATCGTGGCGTTGAAGCGCGCGCCATCGACGGCGACTTGCTTCAAGACCATCGCCGAGCCGATGAAGGAGATCAGCACGCCCAGGATCGTGACCCAATGCGAGCCGCGGCGGCCGACCGTCTTGCCGAAGAAGCCGGCGATGACGGCGCCCACCAGCGGCGCTAAGGCGACGGTGAGAAGCAGGTTTTGCGAGATGGTGGCGCTCATCGTCAACCTTTGAGGCTGTCCAGTTCCTGCACGTTGATCGACTCGCGGTTGCGGAACAGCACGACGAGGATCGCCAGGCCGATTGCCGATTCGGCCGCCGCCACGGTGAGGATGAAGAAGACGAAAACCTGGCCGGCCATATCGCCCAGGTAATGCGAGAAGGCGATGAAGTTCAGGTTCACCGCCAGCAGCATCAGCTCGATCGCCATCAGCAGCACGATCAAGTTGCGGCGATTCAGGAAGATACCGATCACCGACAACGCGAACAGGATCGCGCCGAGCGAGAGAAAGTGCGACAGGGTCAGGGTGGCGGCCATCAGCGCTTCTCCGCCGCGGCAGGGGGCGCCGGGGGAGGCGAGGCCTGCTCGACCACGGCACGCCCAAGCCGATTCCGGCCGACATCGCGAACGTGGCCAACACCCAGCTGCTCGGCATCGAGATCTACACCGACTATCTGTACCCGCTGCAACTCGCTGCCGTGCTGCTGTTGGTGGCCAT
>JANPLX010000178.1:0-10115 GCA_031422495.1 Polaromonas sp.
AAATTAACCTCACAAAGCCATCGCCGTTTCTTCTGTGTGACAATTTGTGTAACAAATAAACACAGGACAACTACAGGAAAAAAGCATGCTCATCCAGCTCACTTACGCCAGCCGACCCTCGCTAGCTTTCAAAAACGAAGATTTGAACCATATCCTCGCGGCATCGAAACGCAACAATGCGCGCGTTGGCGTCACAGGCGCATTGTGTTTGGCGAATGGTATTTTTCTGCAGCAACTTGAGGGGGATCGTACAGAGGTCAACCGGCTGTACCACCGCATTTTGACGGACCCGCGTCACCGCGACCCTGTTGTGCTCAATTTTGCTGAAATCAACAGCCGCCGCTTCACCACTTGGGCTATGGGCTCGCTAGCCCCGCTAGAAGCCAACCGCCACATTTACCTGAAATACTCCCGCTCTGCCAGCTTCGACCCTTACGGCATGAGCGCCGCTACGTTACAAGATTTTTTCACAGAGCTATTAGCTAACGGCGAATGGATTGTTTGATGATATTTCTTGGCTTGGATTGTTAATTTATAGATGTAGCCGGCGTATTTATTGCCTTATTAGCTATAAAAAATATAGCAAATTAATCGAACGTTACAGCTCTAGGCGCACCTGCACGCGATGGCAATTCAAGCTCAATACCACCGATGGCCGCAAATCTAGCGCGTATGCGATCACCCATTCCACCGACCGGAGCCGATTCCTTAAAGTGCTCATGCAAGATGCGCCGAGCTTCTTCTTCCATGGTTTGACCATGACTAGCTGCAGCCAAACGGAGTTTGGCTGTAAGGCTGGGTTCTAGGTTTCGAATGGTTAGTGCAGTCATGGAGTTCTCATGAAGCCTGATTTTGTAGGAGTTGTAGCAGCACTGTAGCGTTGCTGTCAAAGATTAAAGGCAAAACAACTTTACGAGAGCGAAACAAAATTTTACGCTGTTGAAATGCGTTTGATGATGTGGATTATTAAGATTTCATGTGTCTACAACCATCACATTAACTTATATGCTCAACCATCTATCAAACATTGTATCTAAGCTAAGCGTGCTTAAGCTAATCATCATCGTTTTACTGGCTTTCGCTTTTAATCTTGCTGCTACCGAATGGCTAAATGCCAGCTACAACAGCTCGAAGTTTCCTGTTCCCTATTTTGAAGCACAGTTGTCGTTTGATCACTTGAAATTGAAAGCTTGGTACTCAGCACTCATAGCCAAGGGAACGCTATCTACATATATGCAAACGCAGCATATTGACTTTGTGTTTATTGTTTCTGTGCTGTTTTTGCATTTTTTTGCATTACTGCTTGTCGCAAAGTTAATCCCTAAAAGCTCTAAATGGCACAAGATTACCTTGATCGCTGCACTCTTATCGACAATTGCGCCTTTGGCTGACGCGCTTGAAAACTTGGTTTCTTATCTGATGCTAATGAACCCACTCGATTTCAATTCTTACTTGGCAATCGTTTATTCCAGTTTTGCAGCCATTAAATTTGCATTTTTTACCTTCGCTTATATTGCAGTGATAGTGAGTCTTTTAGTAGCGTTGTTTCTTTGGCAAAAACGTGTTTTCGACTCAAGGCGGAAAAGTAAGCTTGTTTAGTCAATATATCGAGATAGCCGGCGTATTTATTGCCTAAATTGCTATCAAAAGCATAGTAAATACTACTTCTGCTCCACATTGCACTGCAACCTCAACAACGCCATCGCATCATGTAGTTGATAGTCAAAATCGCTTTTCAAGGTGCTTTGGGCATCGGTGATGAACTCTTGCCACATCTCGCAGAAGTCGTTTTGGTAGGCGGCGGGGGCATGTTCGCGAATGTAGGTGATTGGTAGCTCGTTATTCAACCCAGTCTTGCGGATCTTCTTGATGAGGGCGGTGGCGGACTTCTCGGTTAGGAGGCTGATGGGCTTGCTGCCGGCTGCGATGGTCAAAAACAGAGTCAAAAGAGAGCTGTCGTCGCTGTAGCCTTGGGTGGCTTTTTGCCAGGTTTTGCTGCTGTGCTCGATGCGGGCGACGTGTTTGTCTTCAACTTCGCGCTCATAGGTGTCGACCTCGCTTAACGCGTCTTCCACCCAAAAGTAGCGACCCATGAAGGCTGGCGTTTGGTTGAAGAGTTTTCTGGCGGGTAGCTCTGGGTCTAGCAGCTTAGGCAGGTCGGCGATGACGGATTTGCGGACTAGTTCGACGACTTCGGTGAAAGCATCGGGCAGGTTTTTCGGTAAAACGCTGGTTGAAAGCGCTTTTTTGACATCTGCGGCCGGTTTTTTGCGCAAAAGCGCGATCAAACGCTCAAATCCAGCCCAATCTGGCAACTTTCTGTTTTTAGCAGCCAGTGTGAGCAAGGCCGTGCGGATGACTGCTTCGGCGTCCATGCCGGCTTCTTCTAGTTGCTCTTCGTCAAAACCCAGTTGCTCGGCCAAGTGAATGGCGGCGTCAACAATAGCTGCGACCTTTTGACGTTTAGCTAGTTCGGCTTGAAATTCAGGAAGGGTGCGCAGCGTCCATTTGGCCAGCAGCGGAATGTGTTCTTCCGTAAACTCGGTTCGCTCATTCATGCCGAAATGGCTGTTTTGGGGCAGGGTGATGAGGTCTTTCAAGAGCGTTGACCCCGCTTTGGAGTGCGACAAAAAAGTGTTGTCGCGCAGCGATTCTGCCGCTAACTGAACATTGCCGCCCGTGCTGTGCTCTAGGTACAGGCTGACCAAGTTGACGATGCGGTTTTTGGCTTGCTCGATTTCAGGGCGTAGATACTCACTGCCAAAGTAACGCGCAATTTGCACCATGCCCTTGGGCGCTTCGGTTTCAATAGCGTCCAGCTTCGCAGGCGAGATTATGCCGTGCTGCACACCGTACTGCAGTGCTTTTTCGAAGAAGGGGCGGGAATCGTAAAGGCTAAGGGACATTAAATCGCTGACTCTTCATCATCTTCCAGCGCGGCTGGGGTGGCTTTGCCTCTGTCGGTATCGCCGGTTTCTACTTTGCCATCGTCCTCTTCACCATCTTCTTCACCCAAACCAGCGTCATGCGCACGTGCTTTGGCGCGCAGGACTAGGATCATTTCAATGAACAAATCTGGCAGCCTGTAGCGCAAAATCCACGCGAGTTGCATCCAGTCTTGGTCGGCAATGTCGTCTTCGTCGACTTTGGGTTTGGCGTAGGACTGGTTGTACAGTGCTTCTTCCGACAACATTTCGCCATCGTCTTCCATGGTTTCAAACGTGCCTGATCGCGCGAAGGCTTCGACGCGGCTCCATTTTTCAGAGAAATAGTCAGCCAAGGCGTCGCTGCCGCCTTCTAAATCGCCAATCGCGGTCAAAAACTCGTCGGTGTCTGCACCGTCACGGAACAAAATCGCGTTCATCATGCCGCGCAAATGGGTGCGGGACAGGTCTTTGTACTGCTTTTCAATGACGACAGCACGGGCGAATTGCGTCGGGCTGACGAGCAGATTCACGACAGATTCCTTGGAGTTGTCGTACTCACGCATCACCGCCAAAATGTCTTTGGGCGGCAGTTGCTCCAAAACGACCATCAGCGCTTGGTCGCCCTCAGCGTCTGCCAGCTCGACCAAGGCATACTCAGCGCCCACAATGTCGCCAGCGGCGATGAGCGCTTGGGTTTTGGTGATCAGGGCGAGTTGGCTACTGGTTTGTTCGGTCATTCGGTTTGTCCTAAATTCTTATTTTTAAAGGCATTTCTCTTATTCCCCACTTTGAAAAAGGGGGGCTAGGGGGGATTTAATCCTTCCGGTCAAAACCCTGCTCAACCATCCAATCTTGCCCCGCTTCCTCGCGGGCTTTGGCTTCTTTGTTGGCTTGTTTGTCGTGTTCGCTGTCGTAGTCTGCGCCGCCGTCATGGTCTTCGTTATCGTCGTCTTCTTCGTCGTTCTCATGCAAAGGTGGGCGATGGGTTTTCTTGTGGAACATGTACTCCAGCGCGGCGGCGACGGTCATAAATTGTTCGCCAAACGGCTCTTTCAAAATGACTTTAGCGGGCTCTTTGGCCCAATCGGCCACGGTGACAACCGCATTGAGTGTGCTCCAGCCGGGTAACTCGTCTACTTCAAAACCGAGCAAATCATCCATCACGGCGGGTAGTTTGTAATTGAAAGCGTTGTGAAAAATCACAGCCACCATCTCGGGGCTGAGCTCTATCATCTGCTTCAAAAAGTCCAGCTCAGTGCGTTTTTCAGCGAGGCGTTTTTTGAGAACGTCTTTGCCCTCAGAGTCCGAAGTCAAATCGTCCAACTCTGATTGGTAGCTGGTTCGTAAGAGTTTGAAGTAGGGGGATATGTTCATGGCGTCCTCGTCATTCATTGTTATTCTAGAGTTTTTCAATTAATAATTTACTTTAATAAATACTTATAACTATTTGTTTTAAATGTTTTTAATTATATTTTTATTATGTTTTTAAATCAATATTTCTGAAATAATTGTGCCAAATGCCTTGCGCTGTTTCAAGCGGATTGTCCAGCAAATTGCGTCGTCGGTTGTCGTCGTAAGCTTGGCGTTTGTCAGGGTCGACCAGCACATCGTAAGCGGCTTGCACGGTGCGAAACCGGTCTGCAGCGTCTTCTGCATCGTTGCGGTCGGGGTGGTAAAACGCGGCTTTTTGGCGATACGCCTTCTTCACGTCGGCAAGCGTGGCGCTGCTGGCAAGGCCTAAAGCTGCATAGTGGTCAAACATGGGTAGGACAATCTTCTAGGGGAACACTTGAGTATATGGGTGTTTTTGGCACAATATCAAGTTATGAACCAACCCGATCTGCAGCGCCTAGTCACTACCACCATGCCCTTCGGCAAACACAAAGGCGTCTTGATCGCCGACTTGCCCGGTAACTACCTCAACTGGTTCGCCAGAGAGGGCTTTCCTGACAACAGCATCGGCCGTTTACTAGCTTTAATGCAAGAGATTGACAGCAATGGGTTGAGCGATTTGCTGAAACCGCTGCGGAATGCTCAAAAGAGATGATTTAGGTAAATTTATAGATAAAATCGGCTGTAGACAGCGTATTTATTGTCTAAGTAGCTATTAAATTTATAGTAAATTCGTAGTATTATGCCGTTAAATCAGCTTCTTAAACATCACATGTGCATCCACAAACCCCAGCTTTTGATGCTGAAACACACTTGGCAGGGTGCCCACGATCTCAAACCCCAGCTTCTGCCACAGCCGAACCGCTCCCGTATTAGTAGCGACAACGAAGTTGAACTGCATCGCCCTAAACCCCATCTCAACCGCTAATTTTTGCGAATGCTCACACATTTGCGACGCAATGCCTTGGCCTTGGGCTTCCTTGGAAACAGCATAGCCGCAATTACACACATGCGAACCCAAGCCGGGTTGGTTGGGTTTGATGATGTAGGTACCAACGATGTCGCCAGCTTCATTGCATGCCACAAACGTGGCTGCTGGTAGTTCAATCCAAGCTTTGTGAATCTCAGACTCGGTGCTTTGGGGGGAGAAGGTGTAGGTGTCGCCGGCTGAGAAAGTGGCTTGCAGAAGTTGCCAGAGATTTGGCCAATCCGTAAGGTAAAAGCGGCGAATGGAGACGGGTTGATTGATGACGCTCATAAGTCCAGTTGGTACATGTAATAGTGCTTATCTCGCACCCATCCTGCGGCTTCATAGACGGATTGGGCGGTGGTATTTTGAATGTCGGTATTCAAATTTAACCGAATCGCCCCGACAGATTTTGCATACTCTGCGGCAGCATTCAACAAAGCGGTTGCCACGCCTTGACCGCGACCCGCTGCTATGACGTACAGATCATTCAAAACAAATACTTTCGCCATTGAAACCGATGAAAAAGAGGGGTAGAGCTGCGTGAAACCCAGTGCTTGATCGTCTTGAAACACAAAAAAGATGACCGATTCGTTTAACGATATTCGATGAGATATGAAGTTTCTAGCGCCCACCAAATCTGGCGCTTTGCTGTAAAACTGGCGGTAAGCATCGAATAACGGGGCGATGAAGTCTAAATCGGATATATTGGCCTGTCGCGTTGTTATGTGGTTCATATAGTATAAAAATATAGCTGTAGCCGGCGTATTTATTGCTTAAATAGCTATATATTTTATAGTAAATTTTGGACTTTAACCCTTCACGTGCTTGTCAAAAAACGCCATCGTCCGCTCCCAAGCCAATTTTGCCGCTGCCGCGTCAAACCTAGGTGTGGTGTCGTTGTTGAAACCGTGCTGAGTACCAGCATACACATAAGCAGTATGCGGCACATTAGCAGCTTTTAGGGCAGCTTCGTAGACGGGCCAGGCGGCGTTGATGCGCTCGTCTATACCTGCAAACTGAATCATCAGCGGCGCTTTGA
Organism: Polaromonas sp.; assembly: GCA_031422495.1. Taxonomy (GTDB): domain Bacteria; phylum Pseudomonadota; class Gammaproteobacteria; order Burkholderiales; family Burkholderiaceae_C; genus Aalborgiella. The sequence goes on from JANPLX010000178.1 coordinate 6,329, forward strand.
CTTTGGCGGCGTCTGCCGCTGCGGGGTGGTTGCCGTAAAAGGGGACAGAGGCGTTCAAATCTGGTAAACGAGTTGCCAAGGTGTGGGCAATGCCACCGCCGTAGCAAAAACCTGTCACGCCCATTTTGCCAGTCGCATCCGCGCGAGATTTCAACCAAACAGCGCTGGCCATGAAGTCTTCGATGATTTTCTTCTGGTCGAGTTTGGGGAAGAGTTCGCGGGCTTTGTCTTCATCACCGGGGTAGCCGCCTAAATGGGTGAGCGCATCGGGTGCAAAAGCCATATAGCCGTCAACAGCCAATCGGCGGGCAATGTCTTCGATATGCGGGTTCAGGCCACGGTTTTCATGGATGACCAAAATGGCTGGGAGTTTGGCTGTGCCAGCGCTGGCAGGACGGGCGAGCAGGCCTTTGATGCTGCCTGTGCCGTTGGGCGATTGAACCTCTACAGTTTGTGTAACGATGCGTTTGTCGTCTTTGGGGACGACTTGGGCTGCCGCAAAGTTGGGGCTGAGCGCCGCCAACAGCATGGCCGCTGTAGTGCCGGCGGTGGCGAATTTGGCTGCACCTTCGAGAAAACCGCGTCTGTCGATACCGCCGTGCACGTAGGCGTCAAACAAAATCAGCAGCTCTTGGTCGAAATCTTGAGCGGTGAGTCTTTGTTGAATTGTTGTGATCGCCATTTCAATACCCTCAAAGTTGATAAAAAAGCTAGCATACCTACAATTTGTGAATAAATAAATGGCTATGCTGTCGGCATGGCTATTTTCCAACCCAAATTACCGCAAAGCATGCACGAAAGAAGGCAATTTTTACAACTTGCTGGCGTCGCAGCGGCTGGTGCTGCGAGCTTATCGTTGCCACGTAGCGTTTGGAGCCAGACGGACAGTTCGCGTAAGTTTGATAACAACCCTTTCTCAATCGGGGTTGCTAGCGGGTCGCCCACGCACGATTCGGTCGTGCTATGGACGCGGCTGATCGATGCTGGATTTCTAAGACAGAATTTTGACAACAAGCCCATCGCCGTGCGCTGGGAAGTGGCGGATGATGACAAGTTCAGCCGTATTGTGCAAAGCGGACAACATTTGGCGGTAGGTGACTTAGCGCATTCCGTGCATGTCGAAGTACAAAATTTGCAGTCTGACCGCTGGTATTTCTACCGTTTCATGGCGGGTGATGCCGTCAGCGCTATGGGCAAAACACGCACTTTCCCTAAAGCGGGCGCAGCTGCGAACAAGTTACGCATCGCTTATGCATCTTGTCAGCGCTGGGAAACCGGGTATTTCAGCGCTTACAAACATATGCAAGCTGAAAAGCTAGATGCGGTGCTGTTTTTGGGCGACTATATTTACGAATACCCCGGACAAGTAGGCTCGTTGCGTTACCCCAAAGCCAATTCAAACGTCGGTTTTGTGATCAGCCTAGACGACTACCGCAGCCGCTATGCCCAATACAAAAGCGATCAAGATCTGCAAGATATGCATGCCGCCTGCCCCTGGTTGATGACGTGGGACGACCATGAGGTGCAAAACGACTACGCCAATTTGCAAGCTGGCTACAGCACCATGGCCGATATTTTCACTAACCCTGCCAACTTTGCCCAGCGCCGTGCAGCCGCCTACCAAGCCTACTATGAGCACATGCCGATTCGAGCCTCAACCTTGACGCAAAGTTTGTCAGGATTAGCAGCCGGCGCTGAAATGCGGATTTACAACCGGGTTGATTTTGGTAATTTAGCTTCCTTTTATCTGCTCGACAGCCGTCAATACCGTGACCCGCAAGTGTGCAACGCGCCCGGTGCTGCGGTTTCTGGTCAAGTCAACCCTGCTGAATGTGCGAGTTGGCTAGATCCGCAGCGCACTTTGCTGGGCGAGCAGCAAGAAGTTTGGCTGCGCAGTGAATTTGACAAATCAAAGCAAAGCAGTGGTGTGTGGAACGTGGTGGGACAACAATCGCTTTTTGGCCAGCGTGACAACAAACCGGGCGAAGGCCAGTTATTGTGGAACGATGGTTGGGATGGTTACAGCGCTGCGCGTACACGTATGACGAATGCATTGCAAAAAAGCGCAGTTAAAAACGCGGTATTTTTAGGTGGCGATGTGCACGAAAATTGGGTCGGACATGTCAAATCTGATTATGCACAAACTGTAGCAGCCCAAGCAAGCGCAGCTGTTGGTGTGGAGTTTTGCGGAACTAGCATTTCTTCGCCTTCGTCATCTGGTGTCGCTAGAACCGCAGCGCGCTTGACAGAAAATCCGCATTTTGTCTTTGCGGATGCTACATACCGTGGTTACGGCGTCGTCGAGTTCACGGGTAAACAACTCACCACCACTTTGCGTGGGGTGGATGATGTCAAACTACAAACAACAAAAATCCAAACGCTGGCTCAGTTTGTTGTATCCGCTCAATCAGCAGCGGGCAGGGCGGTGATAGAACGGGTTTAGAAAAACCTAAGCCACAGTCTTAAAGAGCTAAATTAAGCAGCTAAGGCGACTGGTTGCTCTAAAACCTGGTCCAAAGCATCACTTAAGAACTTGACCGAGCGGTCAACATTGTGCAGCTTGTCTAAGCCAAACAAGCCGATGCGGAAAGTCTGGAAATCGGCGCCTTCGTCACACATCAAAGGCACGCCAGCAGCGGTTTGCAAACCCACGGCTAAAAACTTTTTGCTAGACTGCATGCCAGCGTCTTCGGTGTAGCTGACCACCACACCAGGTGCTTCAAAGCCGGACGCTGCAACACTCTTGATGCCGCGGCTCTTGAACATGGCGCGTACAGCATCGCCCAACTGTTGCTGCTCGGCCTTGACTTTGGCAAAACCATAAGCTTTAGTCTCCAGCATGGTGTCGCGTACTTTACGTAGCGCATCGGTGGGCATAGTGGTGTGGTAAGCGTGACTGCCAGCTTCATAGGTTTCCATGATACTGAGCCATTTTTTGAGATCGCAGGCGTAGCTGGTGCTGGTGGTGCTGTCAATGCGAGCACGCGCTAATTCGCTCATTGCAATCAGCGCACAGCACGGTGAGCCGCTCCAGCCTTTTTGTGGCGCGCTGATCAGCACGTCAACGCCAGCTTCCCCCATATCGACCCAAATCGTGCCCGATGCAATGCAGTCCAGCACAAACAAACCGCCCACGCTGTGTACAGCATCGGCTACAGCACGCATATAAGCAGTCGGCAAAATAATGCCGCATGAGGTTTCGACGTGAGGCGCAAAGAAGACTTCAGGCTTCTCACGCAAAATCGCAGCGACTACTGCGTCAATCGGAGCAGGGGCGTAGGGCGATTGCTTGCCTGTGTCTTGCTTGCGCGCCTTAATCACAGTTTCTTTGGCGGGGATGCTACCCATTTCAAAAATCTGCGTCCAGCGGTAGCTAAACCAGCCGTTACGCAACACCATCACGTTCTTCCCCGATGCAAATTGACGTGCAACAGCCTCCATTCCGTAGGTGCCGCTGCCAGGTACCACACAGGCTGATTTGGCGTTGTAAACTTCTTTCAAGATCGCGGATACATCACGCATCACCACCTGAAAGTTTTTTGACATGTGGTTCAGTGCACGGTCTGTGTAGACCACAGAATATTCAAGCAGGCCGTTAGGGTCAACGGCTGGGTTCAGATTTGTAATAGGCAAGGTAAGCTCCTGAAATTAATTTCAAACGACCCAATCAGTCGCATGCTAACCATTTTAAGCTGAACTCAAAAACCGCGTGAATTACAGCCCTAGCCAACTCGTTAGCGTTTTTTCTGTGGCATCGTCTGTGGCAACAAAGCCCTTATAGCCTGAT
>JANPLX010000179.1:0-4320 GCA_031422495.1 Polaromonas sp.
TTTAGTTTTCCAATTACGAGCTATGCCAAAGAGAACAAACCACACGGCAAAAAAGTAGTTGCAGCCAAGCATGTCAAAGCATCATCCAAAGCTTCTGCAAAATCCAAAAAAGCTGGCAAACATGTGATCGTTGCATCTAGCCGCAGCAAAGCCAATGGCAAGATGGTGGTGCGGGTTAAAGGTAAAACAGTCATCATCAACCAGCGCTTGTTGAAAGACGCACGCGGTCGCCCACTCAAAGGCAAAGCCTTGGTAGCCGCACAGCGCAAAGCCATCATGCTGGCTTCTATTCCATTGATAGTGATACCGCCAAAGCTGTCTTTCGGCGAAATGGCAGGCTTGCACAGATCGCAAGACGAGCTTGATTTGAAATCTGGTGTCGCTTTGGTGGTGGACCAAGATACCAACGAAGTCTTGTTCAGTAAAAACGGCTCGACTGTATTGCCCATAGCGTCGCTCACCAAATTGATGACGGGAGTGGTTGTGTCTGAAGCCCGCTTGCCCATGAACGAGCAGCTCACCATCACCCAAGACGATGTCGATACTGAAAAAGGCAGCCGCTCACGCTTGTCAGTGGGCACAACATTAACGCGTGGCGAGATGCTGCATTTAGCGCTGATGTCCAGCGAGAACCGCGCTGCCAATGCCTTGGGTCGTACCTACCCAGGTGGTCTATCTGAATTTGTGCGCTTGATGAATGCCAAAGCGAAATTGTTGGGTATGAATTCAACCCGCTATGTTGAGCCGACAGGTTTGTCGAGCAACAACCAGTCTAGCGCACAAGATTTAGCTATCTTGGTCAACGCTGCTTACAAAGATGCGACCTTGCGTGAATATTCCACTTCTCCCGGGCATGAAGTTGCCGTTGGCGCTCGTACCCTGCAGTACAACACCACCAATCGTTTGATCAAAAACCCTGAGTGGGAAATCGGCTTGCAAAAAACTGGCTATATCTCTGAAGCGGGTCAGTGCTTGGTCATGCAAACCAAAATTGCGGGTCGCAAACTCATCATGGTGTTTTTAGATTCAGCCGGCAAGTTCAGCCGCTTGGGTGATGCAGAGCGTGTGCGTCGTTGGGTAGAATCTAAAACACCTGCTATGCCAGTATTGGCAAAGCAAAGTTAAATAGCTTAAAGCTGAAAAAACTCAAGCTGCTTTAAATCTGTTTCAAGTCTTATCCTTGTACCCGAGCGAGGTTGAGATCTCAGAAGCTGTGGTTTGAAGTTTCGCTAACCAAGCTTCGTCAATCCTGTCTGCAGGCGCTGAGATTGACAAACCCGCTACCAGCTTGCTTTGGTCGTCATAAATCCCCGCTGCCATACAGCGCACACCTATTTCTAGCTCTTCGTTGTCACGAGCTGTACCGTATTGTCGCACGCGCGACAGCTCACGCTCTAATAGATGAATATCTGTCAAGCTGGTTTTGGTGTGTCCGATTAAGCCTGTTCGGGTCGCATAGGCGCGCACTTTAACCGCGTCATCCACGGCTAAAAATAATTTACCCACAGACGTTAAATGCAACGGTGCACGGCCGCCAATCGCGCGCACCACTTGCATACCTGAGCGTTCGCTGTAGGCACGTTCGTTGTACACAATCTCGTCGCCTTGGCGCATCGACAGGTTGACGGGCTGTTGAATCTGCTTGTGCAGCTCACGCATGGGGGCTAGTGCCGCCTCGCGCACGTCCAAACGGCTTTTAACGGCGTTTCCCAGCTCTAAAAGCCGCATACCTAGGCGGTAGCTGCCCGCTTCGGGTCTGTCGACGTAGCGCCCCAGCGTCAAGTCGTTCAAAATGCGGTGCGTGGTCGAAGGGTGTAGACCTGTTTTTTGCGAGATCTCTTTGAGCGACATGGCCTCATCACGACTTGCCAACACGTCGATCAAGGTGAACATGCGCTCCAGCACTTGAATGGACGGTGTAGGTGCCGACGGAAGAGATAAAATTAGGCTTGAGCCGTCGTTTTTATTGCCTGAACCGCTATTATTTTTATAGTGTAAGGGGGCTGATTGTGTGTCAGATTTCGCCATCTTGCAGTCTTTCTGGTAAAAATGAATTTTACCATGTGAAATGCGAATTCACTCCCAGACGTCGTTTTTGCGCACTTGGTGCGGTTTGAAATTTTGTTTGTAGCTCATCTTGGCACTTTGCGCTATCCAATAACCCAAATAGACATGCGGCATGCCAAGCTTTTTTGCTTGCTCAATTTGCCACAACACACAAAATGTGCCGTAGCTTGCTTGCGCATCAGGCTCGTAAAACGTGTAAACCGCCGAAATGCCATCGTTCAACACATCGACTATGCTGACCATTTTCAGCTCACCCGTAGTTCCATCAGGCAACTGCTCGTGAAACTCAATCAAGCGGGTGTTAACGCGGCTTTGCAGCAAAAACTGCGTGTATTGGTCGATACTGTCGTGGTCCATACCACCACCTGCATGGCGCGAGGCTTGGTAGCGCAAATACAGCTCGTAATGCGCTTCATCAAAGCCCAGCTCTAGCACACGCGCCTGTAGGTTGCTGTGCTGCTTTAGACAACGGTTTTGGCTGCGCGATGGTTTGAAATCGTTCACCAAGACGCGCAGCGGCACACAAGCTTGGCAATCATCGCATTGCGGTCTGTAGGTAAACATGCCACTGCGTCTGAAACCCTGCGTCACCAGCTCAGAATACGCGTCATTGCGAATCAAATAGCTCGGCGTTGCGACCTGCGATCGCGCCTTTTTACCATCCAAATAGCTGCAAGGATACTCGGCAGTGGCATAAAACTGCAGTGTTTGTGCGGGCAAGTCTTTAAGTTGCGACATAGCTCAAGCTTACTGTAATTGTTGCCATAGCTGTGGTGAGAATTGCCAAATCGGCATTAGCTGGCAAACCCGCGCCTGCACATGCGCAACAAAATCGCCCCTAGACATCTCCCGCGCACCTAGTGAAGCTAGATGCGCCGTATTCTGCTGGCAGTCAATCATCTCAATGCCGTTCGCCCTGCAAAAGCACACCAGCGCGGCGAGGGCGATTTTGGACGCATCCGTCGCGTGCGAAAACATCGACTCGCCAAACACCGCGCTGCCGATGTTCACACAATACAGCCCACCCACCAGCTCACCATTCACCCACGTCTCTACACTGTGCGCAAAACCCGCTTTGTGCAGCGCGATGTAGGCATCGACCATCTGCGGCACAATCCACGTCCCGCCTTGTCCCTCGCGTTTAGCGGCAGAGCATTCTGCGATGACCCGCTCAAAAGCCGTGTCAAACCGCACCTCGCAGTCAAGCGCACCGTTAAACCCACTCGCAAACTTCTTCAGCGTCTTTTTAAACGACGGCTGCACCTTAAAGTCTGCCACCTGAAGCACCATGCGTGGGTCAGTGCTCCACCACAAAATCGGCTGCCCCTTGCTAAACCACGGGAAAATGCCTTGCGAATAGGCGCGTTTCAAGCTGGCCACGTCCAACGCGCCACCCACAGCCACCAAACCCGGCATGTCGTCGCTCAGCTCGTGTTGCACATCAACAGGCGGAAAAGCCTCACCCGCACCCAGCTGGGGCAAGGGAATGGGCATTTTCTGTTGGGGCGCATTCATGATTTCGCCTATTATGGAAGTAATTTGTTGCCATTACTCTTGTCATTACTTTTGTCATTACTTTTGCCATAGCTTTCCCCATGCCATATTCCACCATCCAAGCCATCACCCTAGACCTAGACGACACCCTCTGGCCCGTTTGGCCCACCATCCGTAAAGCCGAAGTCGCGCTGCACGACTGGCTCAAAACCAACGTACCAAACACCGCCGCTCAGCTAGAAACCCCAGAAAGCATGCGAGCCAAGCGCGATACGCTGATTGCAGATTTCCCCCACATGGCGCATGATTTCAATTTTCTGCGCACCGAGGCCATTCGTCGCAGCTTGCTCAAAGGCGGCGACGACCCCGCATTGGCCACCACAGCCTACGAGGTCTTTTACGAAGCCCGTAACAGCGTCGAACTTTTTGACGACGCCTTGCCCGCCCTGCAATACCTAGCCGCCAAATACCCCATCGTCGCCATCTCCAACGGCACGGCAGACATTCAGCGCGTCGGTTTATCCAAATACTTCAAAGCCGCCATCAGCGCTCACGAATTCGGCATCGCCAAACCCGATCCCCGCATTTTCAAAGCCGCAGCGGCTGCCGTGGGTGTCTCGGTAGCAAACGTCCTCCACGTAGGCGACGACAGCGCCCTAGACGCCGTAGGTGCCCTCCAATCCGGCATGCACGCCGCCTGGCTCAACCGTGAAGGCAAAGCTTGGCCGCACGAACCAGATTACAAGCCCGAGCCGCATC
>JANPLX010000180.1:0-8774 GCA_031422495.1 Polaromonas sp.
CGCAAACCGACTCTGCCAGCGAAGGCAAAATACTGACGATACGTTGGGGTGATTGCTTAAAGTGAACCACCACGCCGCGATCATCAGTCACATCGAACGCTTTGCTTATCTGGGCAGATGCCGCTAAATGCCAAAGACTAATGAGTACTAAGCCAAGTATTTTTTTCATTTCAAACTTAAAGGTAAACCAGCCGCCATAAACGTCACTTTGTCACAGACTTGCGCGATATCTTGGTTCAATTTTCCCAATGCATCTACAAAAGCACGCACATCGCGCCCCATCGGGATCACTCCTAGCCCGATTTCGTTGCTAACGATGACGACCGGGCCAACCGACTCAGAAATTGCTATGGATAACATAGCATAATAAGCAATAAAATCAAAGTCTACCGGCTGATTTAATGAGGTATTTTGAACATTTTCAGAATGTGCTGGCATGAGCATATTAGTCAACCACAACGTCAAGCAATCGACCACCAGCAAGGTGTCTGGGCGACTCAAACGGTTGATGGCTTGCGCCAGCTGCAAGGGTTCTTCTACGGTCGTTAGGCTAGGTACGCGTTCAGCGCGGTCATGCTGATGGCGGGCAATGCGTTGCTGCATTTCCTCATCCCAAGGCTGGGCAGTGGCGATTAAAACGGCTTTGTGATCTGGCGATTGCAGCAGCCAGTCCCTAGCCAAAAACTCTGCACGACGAGATTTACCGCTTTTCTGACCACCTAAGATCAATTCAAGCATTTTGTTCACCCCAAGCCATGATGATTTTGTGCATGTGAGACACACCGTCGGTCAAGGCCGCAGGGCCAGGTTGCAGGATATCTGGGGATTTGATCTCAAAGAGTTGGTTATTTTTAACAGCTGGTACGTCTTGCCAGCCCTCTCTAGCGGCTACATGCTCGGGTCGAAACTTCTTACCGCACCAAGAACCGAAAATAATGTCGGGGTTACGGCGCACAATCTCCAGCGGGTCGGCAATGATACGTCCTTTACCCAAAGACTGTGCGGCCAGCTCGGGGAAACAGTCGTCACCACCGGCAATGCCAATCAACTCGGACACCCAAGCGATGCAGCTCATATTTGGCGTGTCCCACTCCTCAAAATAGACCACTGGCCGTCGCATTATATGCCTAGACTGCTCTTTTATTTGTAGCAATTTTAACTGCATATCGGCTATCAACTGCATGCCTAGCTCTACCTTGCCGACCATGGCGGCGACTTGGTACATCATGCTAAAAATCTCAGCCACACTGCGCTGGTTAAACACGGTGACTTGCACACCGTGGCGAATCAATTCGGCGGCGATGTCGGCCTGTAAGTCAGAAAACCCAAAGACGCAATCGGGTTTAAGCGCCAAGATTTTATCGATCTTGGCGCTTAGAAATGCGCTGACTTTTGGTTTTTCTTCCCGTGCACGTCGAGGGCGGACGGTATAGCCGGAAATGCCCACAATGCGCCGCTCTTCGCCCAGCATGTACAACCACTCGGTCGTTTCTTCGGTCATGCAAACGATACGCTGCGGGCCGAGTGATGACGTATCGATTGAAAATGTCATACCGAATCCTTCAAAAACAAGCGTGCTGACGCAGCAGGGCTAGAAGCAAACCACGCATGAAAGTAGCTTGCACGGATAGAGCCCGCTTGGAACAAAGCCTCTCCGTCGCCGCGCAAGGTTTTGCCTGGCGCAGCTTTTGTGCGCGTTATCGGTTTCACATCCGTTGCGCAAGTTGAGTAATGGAAAGTGTGACCTCTCAACGGTTCTGGAGGTTCTAATGATGCTTCAAACGCATCTAATTGCTGTGGCCCCAGCGCTGCCAATCGGTTTTGCATCATCACTTGGCCAGATAGTAAACCCAACATGGGGTGAACCACACCATCGACAGTTTCAATGCTGTCAAACAACGCCATCATGCCGCCGCATTCTGCCCAAACGGGTTTCGCATTTTGGACATGCTGGCGAATGCTCGCAGCCATGCTTGTGTTGTTCACCAATGTTTGCGTATGCAACTCTGGGTAACCACCCGGCAACCAAAGCGCATCACATATCGGTAACTCAGCATCTTTCAAAGGTGAAAAATAGACGACTTCTGCGCCTAAATACCGCAAACAATCGATATTAGCGGTGTAAATGAAGCAAAACGCAGCATCTTTGGCGACAGCAATGGTTGTGCCAGCTAAGGACTTTGTTGAGGTAACCTTAGATTCTGGAGCATCGAACGCAACTTCCCAAGATTTCAAATCATCTGAATTCTTTTGCCCCAAGGGCGTGTTGGCCAAGGCGTCTGCTGCTACGTCTAAGCGAGCCATTGCATCGGTCAACTCAGTGGCCATCACCAAACCCAAATGTCGTTCGGGCAGCGTCAGCGCTTCATCACGCATCAAAGCGCCCTGCCACTGCAGCGGGTCACGCAGGCTGACTTTGAGCATGTCGGCATGCCCGACTGAAGCGACACGGTTTGCCAGCACGCCTGCAAATTTCAAACCTTCACGGTAAGTTTGCAAACCATGTGCCAAAGCGCCAAAGGTGCCGGCCATCGCACCAGCGTCAATCACTGCCAACACATACAGGCCAAAGTGCTGTGCCAAATCAGCCGCGCTGGGCTCGCCATCGTACAAACCCATCACGCCTTCAACGATGATGAGGTCAGCCACTTGTGCGGCTTCATGCAGACGCTGCGCACAATCGGCCTCGCCCATCATCCACAGATCGAGCTGGTATACGGGCGCGCCGCTGGCTAACTCAAGCCAGTATGGATCTAAAAAATCGGGGCCGCATTTGAAAACGCGAACCGTTAAACCTTGACGCGTGTACAAACGCGCCAAGGCACAAGCCACCGTGGTTTTGCCCTGCCCAGAGGCAGGGGCAGCAACCAAGATGGCTGGGCAAGTAGCTTTTGGCATACTTTTTTTGAAGTAACTTATTAATTAATCAAGTTACTTCATCGCATATCGCAAAGTCACAAACACGGAGCGACCAGGCTGGTTAAAGCCATACGCAGTTTCGTAAGACTTGTTGGCCAAGTTATTCACCTTGGTTTGCAAGCTCAGATCTTTGCTGATGGCGTAATTCACAAATACGTCCATGGTGGTGTAACTGTCCAAAGATTGGGTATTTTTGGTATTGTCAAAACGTGAGCCAACATTGAGCAAAGCACCGCCAAACGTCCAAGCACCCGTCGTGTAATCAGCACCCAAAGTGACTTGATTGCGAGCACGACGTGGTAGCTGATTACCTGACAACTCATTGATTGGCTTGAGTGAATCTGCGGTTGCGCGTAGATTCAGTGCACCAAAATTACCGTTGTAACCTAGTGTCCAACCATTGATACGTGCGCGTGGGATGCTTTCAGCTTTCGTTGTGCCAGTGATAAATCCTTGAATTTTATTGTCAAAGCGAACCAACTTAACAGTTTGTCCATTCTCGCTGTAAGTCACACCTAGATCAAGGTTGCGGCCTTTTTCTGGTTGCAGTGTTGGTGTGCCGTAATCAGGGTAATAAAGCTGATTGAACGATGGCGCTACAAAGCTCGTGCCATATGATGCATTTACACGCCAAGCAGGGTTGATTTTGTAGCCATAGCCTGCAAACCAAGTATTGCTATCGCCAAATTGCGAATTGCTGTCGCGGCGCACATTGGCTTGCCAGCTGTGGCTGCCAGAGGCGCCATTCAAGCCAGCAAAGTAAGACGATACCGTTCGCTGTGTCACATCATAAGTCGTAGAGCTGTCTACTTTTTGTGTCAAACGTTCAACACCGACCAGAGCCACACCGAGGGGCGTGTCAATGTCGTTTTGCCAAGTGATTTGGTCTTGTTTGGTGTTGAATTTGCTTGGCAAAAATGCGGCTTCAATCGCGTTGGCGTTGTCAGTGGCCTGCGATACGCGCAGTTGCGTTTTCCAATTTGATAAGACTTTGCCTTCAACACCTGCACGAAGAGTTTGCGCCCGCACTGCTGTACGGGTATCGCCAGTTGGACCATCGTCATACTGACTCATGCCATCGGCGTACAACAAACCAGCATCAATTTTCCAATTTGGATTGATTTGATAAGCCACAGACGCGTTGACCGCATCTTGTTTGAAACCATCACGGTCAGCGTTGTAATTACCAAAAGCGGCTTTGCTATTGGTTGCGGAAAAGCCTTTGTCTTGAGTTTTTTGAACGCCAATCGTATAGCTGAGTGCACCGTCGCTACCGTTGACGCCAGCAGAAACTTGTGCAAAAGAGTTTGTACCCAGTGAGAGCGATGCATACGGGGAGAAACCCTTCACACCCTTGCGCATAAATACCTGCACCACACCACCCACGGCTTCGCTACCGTACAGAGCAGATGCTGGACCTTTAAGCACTTCGATACGATCAATCATGTCTAGTGGAATGTTATCCCAGCTTGGTGCGCCAGTAGTGGCAGAGCCAAAGCGCACACCGTCGATCAACAAAATGGTATGGCGCGTTTCAGTACCGCGGATAAACACGCCAGTATTTTTACCTAAACCACCATTGGAAGTCATTTGGACACCAGCGTTTCGAGCAAGTACTTCAGTCAAAGTGCGACCTGATGACGCTTCGATAGCAGCGCGGTCAATGACGACAACTTCGCTGACCAAGTCGTCAGCGCGGGTTTGAACGCGGTTAGCGGTGACGACAACCTCTTTAAGCTGAGGTGTTTGCGCAGCTTGAGATTGTGCAAAAGCGATAGGTGCCGCTGAAAATGCGGAGACCATGGCGAGCGGAAGCGCAGCTAGGCGCAATGAGGAGATGCGAGTTTTCATTAAAAAGTGATACCAAGAATAAACCCTTTGCCGTCGTCCCCGACAGCAGATGGGCGTAACGGCTGCAGGTTTTTAAGCGTGCAGCCACCTTGTTGGCCGGTATCCGGGCTGGTGAAACAACCTCCATCGCCTTCCCAAGCATGTGTTCAAAACGCTCAGTGGCCGAGATGGAAGCGGAATCTCAAGCATTTTTTTATGCGCTTTTAGATTCGTTCACTTACCGTTGCGGGGGCAGCACAGGTTAGGTAGGCGAAAGCTAAGCTCCCACTTTACCCCCCTGTTTCCCGTTGAACTGCAGCGTGCGAACCACACTGCGAGCACCAACACACCTATTCTACGTCGCTTTGCTTGCGTTTCCCCTACAAAACCAGCTTGTCACCCCTACAATGTGTGTTGTTATGTCTAATCCTACCCAGCACACCCAGCAAAATCAACTTGATCAACTGACCGAACGGGTTGAGCGCCTGCTCGTGCGCCATCTGGAGCTGCAGCGAACCAATGCCTTGTTGACCGAGCAAGTCACAGCCTTGACGCATGAACGCGACTCTCTCAAATCTCGCCTCGGGGCAGCACGTGCAAGAGTTGACGCACTTTTGGAGCGTTTGCCAGAAACTTTGAGCAATGATTCCGTGAAAGAAAGCGCATGAAGCAAATTGAAGTGCAAATCATGAGCCAAAGCTATTTGCTCGGCTGTCCCGAAGGTGGCGAAGCGCAAATGATGGCCGCCGTGGGAAAAGTGGATGCCGCGATGTGCAAAATCCGCGATGCAGCCAAAATCAAAGCCCGTGAACGCATTGCTGTGCTGGCAGCTCTGAATTTAGCGTTTGAAAGCACTGAAGAATCGACAACCTCGACAAACTCGAGCCATACATCAACCGCAAGTGACGTTGATACGCCGGCTAGCCAGCAATTGACTGATTTAATCGCCAAGTTAGACGAAGCTTTGGGTGACGACGGCCGCTTGCTTTAAACCTTTGCTCGGCTTTCACACTTAGTTTTTGGTTACTTTTTTAAGTTACTTCTTAACTTAGTTTTATTTCACTTTTTTGCTTCCCTTTCGCATTTTGCAGGTCTACAATCAACACGTCTGCAGTGCATGCTGAGCTGTAATTTCCTAGAACCAATGCTTTTAAAGCTCGGGCTTGGAACATTTCCTCGCTAGCGTGATCATCTCGCGTTAGATGAACCCAAAGCGAGGCTGACCTCGCCCACCTGAACCCCGGTTCAGGATGCCGGTTCGGCTGCATTTGCAGACAACTTTCATATTTTGGAAGTCGAGAAAACTGTTTATCTCCATGCCGATTGCCCTCCCGATTGCCTCGGCTTTACGGATACCATAGGCATACATACAGTTTTTCAGCAAGAATCCCAATTTCATGTCTATTTTCTCTATCATCGACCCTTTGCTCGTGGTCGAACTACTCACTCTTGGCTTATGTGCTGGCTTTTTGGCTGGTTTACTGGGCATAGGCGGCGGCATGTTGATGGTGCCTTTTATCAGCTTTATTTTGTCCAGCAAAGGCTACCCCGCTGAATATGTTGTCAAAATGGCGGTTGCCACCTCGTTGGCGACCATTTGCTTCACGTCCATATCGTCCGTATGGGCGCACCACAAGCGCGGCGCCGTACTCTGGCCGGTAGCGATGACCTTGGCTCCCGGCATCTTGGTAGGCTCTCTCCTAGGCGCTCAGCTTGCTGTCGCCATGCCAGGTAAGATTTTGAGTGTACTTTTCGCCGTTTTCGTGGCATTTTCTGCGACCCAGATGTTTTTAAACCGCAAACCCAAGCCCAGCCGCGTGCTGCCGGACAAAGTGGGTATGTTCAGCATGGGCGGTTTGATTGGCGGTTTGTCTTCTCTCGTCGGTGCGGGCGGCGCTTTTATCTCAGTGCCTTTTATGACTTGGAGCAACATCACCATTCACAAAGCCGTAGCCACCTCCTCCGCCCTAGGCTTCCCTATCGCCTTAGCTGGCACGTTGGGCTATATCTATGCTGGCTGGAACCTGCCACCCATGCAACATAACGGTGAACTCTTAACCGGTAATCTGGGTTATCTTTATCTGCCCGGCCTGTTAATAGTCTCTCTAGCCAGTATTTGCACCGCTCCATTAGGCGCAAAAACTGCGCACCGCATCGACATCACCCCGTTGAAAAAGATATTCGCCAGCGTTTTGTATGTATTAGCAGCGTATTTTCTGTGGAAATCGGTTCAATAAGGCAATTTTAGAGGCAAAAATTGCTGTAGCCGGCGTATTTATTGCCTAAAGTGCTATTAAATTTATAGCATATTAGCACTAAATAAAACATTAATTTGCTACGGCTCTAACCACCACATCAGCCATCGGCAAATTAGCCGCCTTCCAGCTCTGATAGCCGCCACGATACCAGCCGACATTAATATAACCCAGCTTTTTAGCTCTCATGGCGGCATTGATGGACAGCCACAACTCGCGGCTGGCGCAGTAAAAAACGATGGGTTTGTTTAGGTCTGGGCTGAGCAGTTTTAGCAATCCCTCAAATCTTGCTGCCAATTCACCGTCTTTGCCCAAATCTTCTAGCGCGATACCCCCGTTTCCAATCGTCAATGCGCTTGGAATGACTTCACTAACAGTCGTTAAAACATTGATCACTACGGGCGGTTGATCACCCTTAAGCATGGTAGCTAATTCTTTGGTACTGTACGTTTTGATGCCATCCAGTTTTTGTGGCGTAATATCGTTCCATTTTTGGGTCCGCAAACCCGTGGCACTGGTCAAACTGCCGCCGTATTCTTCGTTGGCATAAAACTTATCTGTTGGTGGCGTAAGTTTGACTAACGCTTCAGCATGGCGCTCCATACCAGACGTATAAAAATCACGGATGTCAAAGTCGTTAACAGTTTGCGTTTCGCATAAACGTGTGGGCTGGTCTTTGACATGATTGCATAAGTAAATAGCGTGCAAAAAAGCCAGTTGCGCGTTGTTGCGCGATGCAACTGGCGTGACACCCATGTCGCTCACTGGGATTGCCAATCCTTTGTGTTCTTTGTTCGTCGCGTAATTACTGATTGTTTTGCGACAAATATCATTATTGCATTGCTTGGTTTCAAGTGCTTTGTAATATTCGACTGGGTCTTGAAATGCTTGAGTTAACTCTCGACCTAAGATGCGTGGCACTATTTTAAGGTGCGCTGGTAATTCAAGCTTAGTCAAAGAGCTATTAGTCACGATACCCATGTTCAATGCATCTGCATCCTTAAACTCTTTGCATGTTGATCTTATTGATTGGAAAGATTTGCATTGGTAAGATACTCGCTTGGGCAGACGATTAGCATCAAATACGCGCAGCAACGCGCCCGAATCCTCCATGTCATACAAAGCTATATTGATAATGTCAGCATTGAATTTTTCTCCCATATTTTGCTTATAAAAAGCAAATATTTGGGGTTGAAGTGATACGTTTATGCTTTTAGTATCTTTGTTGTGCGCGCCATGTATACCGATATAGGTTTGCGCTGATGCAAATGCGTCTGAAAATGTGCGTTCTTTACCACCTATAAACATAATCGAACAAGCGGAACTGCAAGACCCTGCAATCACCGTTTTGAGTCCTTTTTCTGCAATAAGCCTTCCTACCCGCATACCAGTCCACAAATCGCCACCGGGTGAATTGACAAATACCACAGTATCAACGGCGGGATTTTCAAAAGCTTCTTTGAACTCCTTTAAGTCATCACCTACATGGCCAGAGGCATAAACAATATTATTAACGACCTCAATTTTCATGGCCTGTACGGAGAAAATGGTACAAACCATTAAAATACTTATTAAGTGCTTCATAGATCTATTTATTAGTAAAAATTGCTGTAGCCACTGTATTAATTTCCTAAACCGCTATTTAATTTATAGCAAATTTCAAGCAAACAACCCCTTATATTGCTCCCGCAACAAGTTCTTCTGCACTTTCCCCATCGTATTTCGCGGCAGCTCTTTAAGCACAAAGCAGCGTTTCGGGATTTTGAAATT
>JANPLX010000181.1:0-21041 GCA_031422495.1 Polaromonas sp.
TTGCGTCTGTTACTGGTGCGCTTGCTGTTGCCAAGCTCGAATGCATCAACGCCAGCGTTCCAATATCAATAACGGTGAACCACAACGCACCTTGATACGCCCAAAACTGAGTTTCTCAGGGGCGACTAAATAATATAGCTATATAGGCAATAAACACGCCGGCTAGAGGTCGATTTGACCCATAAAACTGTAGATTTGGGCGTGTCAGGCCGTTTTTAGCAGCCCACAGGCCGCCAGCGCCTTGGCCGCCTGTTTGATGGTCTCAAACGGCATCTTGGCGCGCTGCGCAATGTCCAGCAGGCTGTGCTGGCCATCGGTCAGGTTCAGGGTCCACAGCAGCGCCATTTCAAACGTGGGCCGGTGGATCGTCGCCCCCACGCTGCCATACAAGCCGCGTTTGCCGAGCTGGGGCTCGCATTTGGGGTTCTGGTTGACCAGAATGTGGTCGTTTTCCAGCACGTCGATCACCTGCATGTACAGCGCCAAGGACTCGGCGATCTGTTTGCCATTCACAAAAGACAAGTCATCCGCCGAGCTGTGGTACTGCGGAAACTTGCCGTGGGTGGAGCGCGATAGGCTGCCGACGGCCAAGTTGAAGCCGGGCGAGCAGTATTGCCGCTCGTCATAACCGTAGGGGAAAAAGTCGATCAAATTGAAGCTATCTTTTTCAGAAGTGAGTACATGCTTCGCCACACGGTCAATCAACGCGTCACCTTGACGGCTGGTTTTGTAGCTGAACTTGCCCGCATCACCCACGCAAACGACCACCAAACCGTGCTTGATGTTTTTGGCTTTTGCCTCGTTCAGCGCCAGCCACGTGATAGAGCCAATCGTGCCAGGGATGAATAAAAAGCGGTAGGTGTAGCGTGGTTTAGAACCCGAAGCCTTTAATTGCTCGATATGCCGCGCCAAATAGGTCGCCAAGGCAATGCCCGACAAATTGTCGTTACACAGCGACGGGTGGCAGGTGTGGCAAGAGATCAGCACTTCGTCGGTTGAGTCGCCTTCAATCACATATTCGCCGTAAGTGAGCGAGCCGTTTTCCAAGGTTGAATCAATCACGACTTCATAATCGCCTTCCGGCAGAGAGGCGAGATGATTTTGACTCAAGCAAAAGCCCCATTTTTCTTGGTAATAGGTGGTGCGGTAGGGAACCCAGTCCGGCTGCTCGGGCAGGGTGGTCAGGTGCGGGCGCAGTTCAGCCAAGCTCATGCGTTGGTTAACCGGAGTGCTGTAGTTCAGCACGTGCAGGTTGGAGGCTTTGAAATCAATCACGCGTTCGCCAGCAGCGTTTTTCACATACCCATCACGAATATGCCATTCTTTGGGCACTTCCCAGTCAAATACCTGTGTGCCGCTAGGCACTTCGTTGACGGTGATGGGCAGCAGTTTTTGGATATGCGACATGGTTTCACGCACGCCCGGGCCGGTGATGCTGCGGCAAATCGGGTACAGCGTCTCTACGAGCTGGTACATCTGTCGCCCTAGGGGTACGAAATCTAGCTCGGGGTCGTAAATATTGATCATGTTATTTCTTCATCGGGCGAATGTGCAAATCCGTCATTTCAGCCGTTTTGTGCAGAGCCAAAGCACTCAGCACCATCTGAGCCACATCTTCAGGCTGCATCAGACTTTCTGCGTCATACGGCTTGCCAGCCAGCATGTGCGCACGCTGTTGCATGGTGGAAGCCGTTTTGCCGGGGTAAACGCTCATCACCCGCACACCGCTGGAGTTGACTTCCAAGCGCAAGCAATCTGCTATTGATTTCATAGCTGCTTTGGCAGAAGAATAGCCGGCTAGATTCGTATTTGGTGCTATGGCGGCAGAGGAATTGATGAACACGATTTGTCCCTTGTTTTGTGTCAATTGCGGCAACAAAAACTGCGTTAGCAAAAACGGCGCACGCACGTTAACTTTGTACATGGTGTCTAGCAGCGTCACTGGAAAATCCGCAACCGTGCCAATTTCCAGAACACCGGCGCAGTGAATCAGCAGATCTAGCGTCGATGCAGAAGTTGACACTTCTGCGGCAAGGCGTTTCACATCAGCCTCAACTGTGAAATCAGCGTTGTGCAATTGCCAACCTGCGGGCGGTTTGGGCCAAGCGCGGGCAACCGCATGGATGTGCGCCCCTTCAGCCGCCAAAGCCTGCGCGATCGCCTGGCCAATGCCACTGGAAGCGCCTGTGACCATAGCGCGTTTGTTTTTGAATTGATTCATAGCCATATTCTCCCATCTTTATTCTTCGCTCATATTCGAGGTTGAGCTGTGCTATTCTCTGCCCGAACTTTAAATATACCCATGCAAGCAGACGTCACCATTTTTTTACCGGTTTACAACGGTGCCAACTATATTCAGCAAGCGATTGATTCTGTTCTGTTGCAAACTTACACGAACTGGAAGTTTTTGATCGTCGACAACTGCTCGACGGACAACACGGCAGAGATTTGCCAGCCTTATTTGACCGACACCCGCTTCACTTACGTGCGAAACGAGACCAACCTGGGCGTGCATGGCAACTTCCACAAAGCGCTGAGTTTGTGCGACACTGCCTATTTCGCTTATTTAAGCCACGACGACATTTACGCGCGGCCAGATGCGTTTGAAGAAGCCAGAAACATCTTGGAAGCCGACAAAACCTTGGCGATGGTAAATGCGCCGGTTCGCTGGCTGGACAGCAAGTCCGAGTTTATCCCCAGTTTTGGCGCTTCAAACGTGGGTTTTGAGGGCAAAGTGGCGGGTAAAACCATTGCCAAAGCCTGTGTGATCCGTTGCCGCAATTTGTACGGCATCGCGGTGCTGTCGCGGACCGAGCTTGGGCAGCAGTTGCAGCTGGACAAGCGCTTGCACCAGGCTTCAGACGTGAATTTCCTTGCGGGCATCTCTGCTGTGCAGGGCGGTGAACGTCATGTTTATGTCCTGCAAAACCCAGCTTATGCGATTCGATTCCATCAAACCAACAATACTCTGCGCCAATACGACACGCTGATTGATGAGATGAATATCATTGCGCAAAACCACGGCATTGAATTGAGTGCTTTTGAGCGAATCATGCAGAAACTGAATGCCTACAAAGTGCGCTTGGGCAAATGGGTGTTTTATCAAGTATTGAACCGCAGAGCCAAAGCTACTTCTGCAGCCGTATGAAAATCTTAGAAAGTCTTAAATCTGGCATCAATGCAAGTAATTGGCAGCAGGTATTACGGTATTTGGTTGTGGGTTGTTTGAACACGGCCATGAGCTTTGCGGTTTATATCTTGGCCATCAAGTTATTTGATTCGCCATATTATTTGGCATCACTTATTTCCATCTTGTTTGGCATAGCAGTCGGTTTCAAAGCACATGGCAAATTTGTTTTCAGCAAAAAGGGCAGTTTTTTACGTTATGTCGCTTGTTGGGCGAGTATTTACGCCATCAATACGCTGCTGATTGCGTTAATTCGCGAGCATACGGGTGATATTGCTGGGCAACTGCTGGTTTTACCGTTCACGACAGTGGCGTCGTATTTCTTGCTGAAAAAGCTGGTTTATAAGCCTGAATAAACTCTCAAATTGCTGATTAACTGAGATTCATTTGATGAATCATCAGTTAGGCACAATCCGTATTTGTTGGAAAAGAATGGCAATCAGCCCTGTATCGCCATAGCCCCAGCGCCTTGCTGGGCTGAAAGGGTCGGCAGGTTTAAATTCAATTTTATAGATGGGTTCATCAATCTCAAAACTGACGGTCTTGGTTTCAAAAGTTGAACCAAAAATAATATCTTTGGTTTGCTTGCCAACTTTGACTTGCATTGGCTTACCAGCGTTCAAGCCCGCGGCCTGGGCATGAATTTGCAAGGTAAACTTTTTAGGCAGTGGCTTTGCCAGCCAAATGGTGACTCGCTTGGCAAACAATGCATCCGACCAGCGACCTACACGACCCTCATTCCCTATAGAAATACCTGACAGACCACTCACACCACCCAGATAAACCGGAAAATCAGGGTCATCTTTGCGCAAATCTATGGGCTCTTCAAATCCACCTTCCAATTGAACGGGCACACCATTGACCAGCTTATATCCAATAGGCTGGATGTATGCGTTGGCTTTAGATAATTCTTCTTGATTTAACACGTAAGGCTTCAGCGGTAAAAAAACCATTTGACTGTCTTTGCTGACCAGTTTGGGTTGATTCGTTGAAACAGCTATGGCTTTGCTAATATCTTGCTCAAGCTCCGCGTTGGTGACACAGTTGTTTTTTAATCTAGCAGCTTGGCTGACAGCATATTTTGCGCATTTCTTGTCATTTTCAGAGCTAGCGTCTATAAATCCGCGCTTATCAATGTAAATGCCTGCAAACCCCATCGCAGAAACGACTGTTACCTGCTCATTTAGGGGTAGTAATGCCAGTTTTCTGTAAAACCAGTCGCCAGCGCGCCCGCGCATGCTGCCGAAATTCCATTTCAAATGCTCGGAATGCAAATGCCCACGCGCTTGGTCATAAGAGCCTAAGTTGTTGACGACGCCATTATCAGAGTAGGCCATGTATGGCAGTTGGTAGATAGCAGAATTTTTTGGGACCGATTTTTCTATAGCTTGGATAAAGGCTTTGTCGTTCTTCGCTAAGTCACTGTTAGACAACATGCATGCATGGCAAGGCTTGACAGTTTGGTCTAATATCCCCAAAACCAGTATCGAGAATGCTAATGCGATACCGGCTATTTTGAGAAAGACATTCTTGGCGTAGTACTTTACCAACAAATCAATCGCCAAGGCAAAAGCAAGAACTGAAATAAAGGTAATGAAGATGCTGATGCGATTCCAAGCGCGAATTGAGCTTGAAACCAACATCGCAAAAAGACTAGAAAACCCTCCCATAGTGGCCATCAATACCAGGCCTAAAGACAAGACAGCTAGGACTTGAAAGCGCGTTTGATGAGAAAAAGCTTTGTTCGAGGGAGCCAGATCAGTCGACTTAAAGTGTAAAAATGGCGAAATCAATGTCACTCCAACGAGCAGCAAAAAGCCCAAAGAAGCTACAGCCCCCATACTAGCACTGATATTTTCAGTCACGTTAGGAAAGAAATTGTTGTATTTGCTTGAGAATTCAAAAAACGAGTCAAGTCTATGATCGCCGCGTGGCAACAACAGCTGCGTTATCTTGAGGGCATAGAGCTCTGACTCTGCGGCAAAACGGTTCACGCCCTCACGATTTTCACCTTGTTGGAAAAAGTGTATCAAGCTGGGTAAAACATTCAATAACACTCCCAAGATGGTCAAGCCCAGCGTCAATAAGCCTTCATGCAAATGTCGCCACGACCGATTGACAGTTGAAGCCATGATCGTGCACAAGGCAATCACCATGCAGCCAAAAAATGCATAGTAAATACCAAAGGAAGTTAAAAAGAGCAATGAAATGGCATTTAATAATTTGGTTTTTAAACTAATCTGATCATTCGTAAATATCAGCTTTTCAGAAAATAGCCTAAAGCCGATATAAAAAAATAAAGGCGCTACAAAATACCAAGTAAAGAATGAATGACCAACCCTTCCAAAATGAAAGGAAGTAAAGGCGTAAATTAAAGCGACAACTACAGAGAAGTGTCGAGTGATACCAATTGATCTTGAAACCAAATATCCCGATACTGCAGCAAGTGAAAAGCCTAACAAATAATATAAGTTAAGCGCAGCTATCGAGGTGTGGAAAACCAAACCAAAGAGTTTGAGTGCTAGGTAGCTGCCCGTGTCTGAGGTGGGGTAATCAAGGTGGTTGGAGCCAAATGGAAAGCCAGAACGATCATTAATGAAGTACCAATCGCCTTCGATGACGCGCTGTACGTTCCACAAATACGCCATACCATCTCCAGCATAGCTAAATGGCGTTATCAATTCTGGGTATAACCCTTGCGGCCAACCGCTCATGAGCAAGCTCGCACCCACAAAAGCAAACAGCGCTAATGTCAACCAAATGTACCATTCGGTTTTCGCGATTGTCAAGATAGGGGTGGAAATCATTGATTAATTTTCAACTATTGCGTTTATTTTTTTGTTGAAAATTTATTTAATCTAAGCGAGTTTAGATAATAATAATGGCTGTAGTCGGTAAATTTGTTGCCTTATATGCTATTAATTATATAGCAAATTTGTATAATATAAGTAATATATAAATCTATTCAAACAAAGGAATAAGTTTGTTCCATACATTATTCATCATCAAAGGCTGTGCAGTCTCATTGTAGTGATAACCGTATCCATCACTTAGCACATATTGTGGTTTAAAGATGATACCTTCAACGATAGGCACGTAAGTTGCCGCACCAATAAAAGCAGTTTGCTTAACCATTTGTGAGTATTCGTTTGCATAATTTACACCGCGGACTGTTAACGTCATATCCGCTAATAATGGTTTAGCGCCACTGTTTCTTACTAAATTGATCATGGTGAGAAAGTCGTCTGAAATTTCTGATAATGGAAAAGCTGAGCGTGCGTCATTGGTGCCATGCGCCAAAATAACGTGTGTTGGTTGATGTACGGCTAATACATAAGCCAGTCTGCTAATAGCTTCAAAAGCAAACTCAGATCCCAAACTTTCATTAATCACAGTAATGGGAGCAAAAGCATCTATTTTTTCAGCTTTAAGCCTATTACGAAGCAAGTCGGCGTACATTTTTCCAGGCGGCACATCTTCGTAATACTCCCCGAATTTTTCAACGCCATAACCTTGCGAGGTTGAATCGCCGAATACCATGATCACAGTTGGTTTCTTGGGCTGAATAATCGTCACACTGCCAGGGTCAGACGCTGAACCGCCACCACCACACGCTGCGATAGAAACAGCTGAAGCAACGATGAGGAAAGTTTTAAATAATTGCTGGTAGCTAAACATAGTCGAAAAATTTAGTTTTGAGGAGTTGAGTAAACGGTTTCAGGGCTAAAAATCAGCGGCGCGATGCGTTTGAGGTAAGTTTGCGCCGCATCCACAGTCAAGTGCCCATAATCAACGGAAGCTACTTTGACACCGTCTTCACTGTCTCGCGTGAGGCAGCCGTCTGCGTTACATAAAAAGTCCAACCCAGAAATATAGCTGATATTCAGCCGTTTGGCGATGTCTCGCATTTGTTTGTCGTAAATCGGCAACTCTGTAAGCAAACCAAAATCGCCATAAGATAGGCGCAGCGGTGGTTTGGTGATAGCTTTGGTCTTTTTCCAGTTCTCGACGATGTTATGGGGCAGCGAATTGCGCCAATAGGGCGATGGCCCCATCAAAATGATTTTTTTAACGCCAATTTGTTTCAGCTCTGCAATGGTAGCGTCAAGTTTGCGCAAATCGTACAAGCCAGCAAAGCCGCCTTTGCCATCCAAGCCGTGCGACCAATAAGCGTACATCATCACAATCTCTGGCTTCAATTGTTTGATCAGCTTGAAGCTGTCGGTGTTGATTTCGTTGCACCAGGGGCGCGTATCACCAATGATGGGCGGGCACACAGCGCCTGTCCGCTGTGCGACACCGAAGCTGTAAGCACCCGTATCTTGAAGGTGCTTTAAACCTGGGTACAAGGCGGCAGCATGCGAATCGCCCCAGAGGAAAAGCAGGGGGCGTTTATCTTTGTCAACGCAGTTGGGCGAGAATTCTGAAGAAGGGTGGCCTTGGTCCAAAATGCATTCTCCGGTGCGCCAACCTTCGTCTAATTTAGGTTGATTTTTTAGCAATGTTTGAATGAATTTAGGAAACCGCGAGTCAAAGCCATCACGGTTATAGGTGTAGCCGCCCAGGATTGCAGTGGCAAGAAGCACGGCGCATAAGGAAAGTGGAATTTTTTTTGTTTCTACAATCAAATTACCGAAGCGAATTGGGCGTTCTATAAATCTATATGTAAGCCACGACAGTAAGATACTTAATGCAATCAAACCCAGTTTCGTAGCAAGACTAAGTTCACCTAGTTTGATTTCAGCAAATACCAGCAGTGGCCAATGCCATAGGTAGAGTGGGAAGCTGATGAGTCCAATCCACACCAGGACGCGATTGGAGAGAACTTGCTGGTTAAACCATGCTGTAGGTCCTGCCTTGATCAGCAGGTATGCAGATACAGTTGGAAATAAGGCCCAAAACCCAGGGAATCGACGCTCAGGATGGATGAAATAAACGCCGATTGCCAATATCACCACACCAACCCATGCCATCCCATTGCTGAAGTTGGTCGATTTCGTCATTTTACTGGCCTGCAAACTTGTATAGGCTAAGACTGAGCCTATCAACAGCTCCCAAAAGCGAGACAGCGGTGAGTAAAAAGCAGCGACAGGATTGCTTCTCGCGGTGGCTATATTGACGGCGAACGAGAGAACAAACAGAACCAAGCAGACTTTGAGCAAGTTGATCTTGCGTTTCCACGCGAATAAAACAATGAAGGGCCAAAAAATATAGTATTGCTCTTCAATACCGAGTGACCACAAATGCAGCAAGGGTTTGAGCTTTGAGCCGCTTTCAAAATAGCCTGATTCGTTCCAAAACGCAAAGTTAGACACAAAGGCTGCGCCAGCAGCCATATGCTTGCCCAGTTGTTTGTAATCTGCCGGCAAGAGTACGAACCAACCCGCTACAAAACTTGCGATTAGGACCAAAATCAGCGCTGGAAAGATGCGTTTGATGCGGCGTTTATAAAAATCTAAGATGCTAAATGTGTCTTGCTGTAGATTTTGAAAAATAATGGTACTGATTAAAAAACCAGAAATCACAAAGAACAAATCGACGCCAATGAAGCCGCCTTTGAGCGCTTGCGGAAAAGCGTGATGGACAACCACCAGCAAAACCGCCACGGCACGCAGCCCGTCTATGTCCGCACGGTAGGTTGGATGAGCCATTTGTACAAAAATACGACCGCAGCGATCATGCTGGGGAAGATGATGAATATGAATAAATGTGAAATTGTCGCAAAAGTCAGCGCTTGCTCTGCAGAGAGTTGAGCCGTTTCAATGGCTGCCATTTTAACGAGGTAATGAATGCTGCCTATGGAGCCGGGCGTTGGAATCAGTGAGCCTACGGAGCCAATGGTAAAGATGATCAAGCATTTGATAGCTGTGATTTTGTCTTGTAATCCAAAAGCTAAAACCATCAAATAAAAGTTGAGCCAATAGGTAAACCAAATCATCATGCTCAATAAAGCGATGATTGGAAAACGTGCGAAATTTCTCAACGCACCTGAGCCTTGGTTGAATTGATTGGCTAGCTCAGATAACTTGGTGCCTAGACTGGTCGGTAAATAGCGTTTAACGAAGGCTAATTGCAGTCCTTTTTCCGTAATGCTACCGATGAGAGGCAGTAAGCAAAGTCCTGCAACCGCTACCACGATGAGAGCCATGCCCCCAGTGGCCAAGCCGGGTTGGGTTGTAAGCATCTCAGTGGGCAAAAAAAACAAGGTCAAACCAAGCAATATTGCCAAAATAGCCACATCAAGCATGCGATCAATAAACATGGTTGCAAGTACCCCGGCCCAAGGTAGTTGTTCTGTTTTACAAATAGAAAATAGCCTTACTACTTCGCCACCTCTGGGTAAAACAATGTTGACTGCATAGCCCATCAAGACTGCATAAAAAGCGTTGAACTGCGCAATGGAGTTTTCAGAATCTGCTCGGAGCGGCTTGAGTAACAGCGTCCATCGATAAGAACGTAAAAAAGTACCTGCCAATACTGAGATGCCGACGAGTAGGATAGGCACAACTTCAATTTCTTGCGAGTGGTCGACAATATCGGCAAAATCGACGCCGTTAAATGCCAGCCAAAGAAAAATGACAGCTATAGCTGATGCCAGCATTAGCTTGATCCATTGACTAGACTTTGAAGTAGTGGAAACAGTATCCTGCATGAAAAATTAGACGTAAAACACAGATTTTCGGCTGTTTGCGTGGCGTTCGGATTCCGAAAAGATCAAGTGGCACTCTTGCTAGTGATTCGCTAGCAAAAGGATTGAATTTTACCATTTGACTCTGCAAGGCGCGTAGGCATCAAGTTCGGTCTTGTAAAGTTGAGTTTGGACATCCATGAGTCCAAGTACAGTATGAAAATAGTTGTCATGACTCAATTTTTTATCAGACCGTGCGGCCAAGCAATCAGTATCAAGGTTATGGCGCGAAATAAAGTCATTTGCAAACCAACTTATCCATGGAATATGTTTTTGAACATCGGGCGCAATGGCGTAGGGTAGGCCATGTAAGTAAAAATTATTTTCGCCGAGTGATTCTCCGTGATCAGATACGTACATCATCGCCGCTTGAACTTCGGGTTGTTTGAGTTTCAAGTGGTCGATAACTTTGCTTAAAAAATAATCGGTGTACAAAATCGTGTTGTCGTATGCATTGATGACTTCTGGCTTTGAGCAATCTTGCAAAACATTGGTTCTACATTCGGGCTTGAATTGTTTAAGTTTTTCGGGTGCACGTTTGTAGTAGGCAGGGCCGTGGCTGCCCATTTGATGCATCACAACGACTACGCCCCTGCTCAGCCTCTCAAACGGCACTTCTGCAAAGCGCTGATCCAAGTTTTTTAGCATAATTTCATCAAAGCATTCGCCAGTGGCGCATAGCTCTGCATCTTTGCTTTTTTGTGTAGCATCGCGGTAGTTGCGATCACAAATACCCTTGCAACCAGATTGGTTTTCAAGCCAAATAACAGCTAAGCCTGCGCGTGTAAGTACATCGAGCAGGTTCTCAAAATTTTGCTGGTTAGCTTCGAAAGCACTCTTATCCAAATGCGAAAACATGCAAGGCAACGAAGTAGCTGTACTCGTGCCGCATGACCATGCATTGGTTTGGCTAGTCAGTTCGCCGATTTGGTCAGTATTTTTTTGAATTGCTCTGAGCATCGGCGTTGTCTCGCGCGCGTACCCATTGATGCCGAAATTCACGCTTCTCGCAGTCTCACCCACCACCAAAATCAGCATCGGAATTTTTGGTTGTCCTGTGTAGGTTGGTCCTAACTTTGCGTCTAAGCCAATGGCTTGTAATGT
The DNA here is from genome assembly GCA_031422495.1 of Polaromonas sp. Classification (GTDB taxonomy): domain Bacteria; phylum Pseudomonadota; class Gammaproteobacteria; order Burkholderiales; family Burkholderiaceae_C; genus Aalborgiella. The sequence continues at coordinate 10,980 of JANPLX010000181.1, forward strand.
AAATCCACCGCTTTGCATGGGTGAAATTGATTGATAGCTCAGCAAACCTATTGCATAGATTGAATTGAGCGGGTTGACTAAATATCGTAACTGAATATGGTTGCGCATGGTCGATGCAAAATCTTGATAAATGGGCAACACCGCTACGACTGCAATGACGCAACTGCCCGCAAAAAGTACCAATTTATTTGAAAGGGTTTTAATCCAAGAAAATGTGCGAACTTTTTGTCTGATAAGCAAAGCAGTCGGCAGCACACCCAACAACAAAAAAAACAAGACAAGCTTCCAGCTGAACAAATCGAGAGCCTCTCGGGTATCAGTTTGCAAAACATTCTCAATCATGGTGCTGTCAATCACAACGCCATAGCTCGTCATGAAATAGGCGCCCAATGCGGCGCTAGCAAACAAAAAAACAATGATTGGTTTTAACGTCCTGCGCCAGCACAATAAGCTCATCAACATGCAAAGTAATGCGGCAATCAGAACCGCAAATGCAAGGCAAAACCACAAGGCACGCCCGTCATTCATCTCAGGTATTTTGGAAATGGTTTGCCAAAGGGCGATATTGCCAACGGTAGCTAACCAAACACTGGCTAAAACTATCATCAAATTGGGATGAATACCCGCTAGTCTTGAAGCTCCAAAAGCATGTTTATCTTCGATGAAATCTACAGATGGATCAAGGGATGAATTTTTTATCATAAAACTAAATTGTCACAAAAAAGCCCTGCATGCAAAGCATACAGGGCTTTTTTGAAGAAGAAACTAGGCTTCCGTTTCTTTATTTGCCGGTAGGCGTGAATTGTCCGCTCAATACGCCGTAAACAAAATCATCTGGTGGTGGATGGAAAAATTGACCGCCAATGTTGTTGTTCGCATCAATATAACCTTTCATGTCACCCTGCGAACCCTGACCAGACCATATGAGGTTGAACGATCCGTCTTTGTTCACAGTGCCACTGATGTTGTACTCATAGGTGTAGAAAATCAGCGTTGTACCTGATACAACATTGCAATTACCGTCGGTTTGGAAGTTGTAGCTGCCACCCATCCAAATGCCACCATCGGGCGCTCCGCCACCCGCATTGGCATTGTCGATGTCATCATTACCAGTCACGGCGATACCCCGACCAGTGAGAGAAAGGTTGCGCAGTCGGATGCGCTCATCGCGTTCTGGCGGGCCGTAGTTGCCGACAAAGGAGCCAGCACAACCAGATTTGGCGCTACCACCACCCGTACTACCACCGCCAGTGCTTCCTCCGCCAGTGCTTACACCGCCAGTGCTGGTGCTGGTGCCAGCAACAGTGTCTGTCTTTCCAACATTGCAACCAGCGGCAACAAAAGCAGCCAGTATTGCCGCAGAAAGCAGCAAAGAGCGTTTGCCCGTAAAACTTGTATCCAGATTATTTAGCCTTGCCATAAGATTGACTCCTTAAGAAAATATTAAAAATTCAAATACGATATTTTTATTCTTTTGTAACAACCACTTAAAGCTAATTGTTAAAGTGTCAGCCTTCTGACTAAATGCGATTTTGCACGAATTATATTGACAATCAGGTGTTAATTAGTAACAAGGCTAAAGTTCCTTCGTCATTAGGCCTGTTAAACATCCATAGAGTAAAAGAATAAGTTGTTTAGATGCCGTGGAAATTCTTTAAGTGTTTGTTATATATAGAGAATTTACAAGAGCAGGTCGCAATGTAAAGTTCGCGAAGTATTAGTCGCCCTGTTGCTTGAATTCAACATTGTTGGCTTCGCATGCCATAGCAAAACAATAGGCGTTGTTGGGTGAAGGACTGAGCGGCTCACCACTGTAAAAATCTTTGATGCCGTAGCTTGCTGAAGCAATCACATTGGGCATCTCCAAAATACCCCATTCTTGCGTAATAGCGAAGCCGACTGTTGCCAGCAATGCTGAAAGTGCTCCTGGTGTGTATTCACGTTTATGGTCAGGGTCAATGTAGCGGTCATCACCAGTCTCAAAGCGTGTGATCAAACGATTGGGGGTGTCGAAAATAAACTTACCGCCGTCCGCCAAGTGGTCTTTGATCCAGCTCAACACGCGGGGCAATTTGTCTTCAAAAATATGCTCAACCACTTGGCCCATGTAAATCATGTCAAATTTTTGATCACGCAGCTCGTCGTTTTGTAAAATATCTTCGGCATAGCCATGGATATATTGCACCTGCCCCCAAGCAAGAGTGAGGGTGTTGGCTTGCGAGTAATTGGGCGTTCCCCAATATTGTTCGTTAGGCGGTTTGTCAAAAATAATTAATTTCTCGGGTCGATGCGGGTAGCCCATCTCCATCAAAGCGCCTTCAGGCACGTTGGGGCTACTGCCGCCAATGTCTAAAATGGTTTTAGCTGCAGGTAGCTGTTGCACCCAAATCATGCGGGAACGATGCAGTTGTTGGAGAGGTGTGCGTTTGAAGTACGGCTTTTTAAACTCTGCGGACATCATCAGTCGCGCTATCAATACCCAAGGTGAAAATATCCCTTTAGCTATCTGTTTTGCGCAACTTTGCGCGCCTAAACTATCGATTTCGCGGTTCAAAATAAATCTATAAACCAACTCGCTGTGCTGAACCGGCGTTGCTTTTTCCATTTTCAGCAAACTCAACATAGACAATGTTCGGTTCAAGCGCTCAGGCCGATGGATGTTGTCAAACGTGACTAAAAACTCTTCGGATTTTGAAATAAGTTGAAGTTGCTTGTAGCGGGAGTATTCGCCTTTTTCAACCACTCCTGTCCATGTCGCTCTACCCACGGGGTCAATCGTGCGATTGAGTAGCAGAGGGTAAATCGCCTCCACGGTTTGCATGGGGCTGAGGTTTTTGTAGTTCAAGCGCGGAAGATTCATGGTCAAAGCACTCTATTTTGTGGGCTTTACTTTATAGGATCACCTAGCAATTTTTGTAAATCATCTTTTGCAGCATCCGCCAAAAACTGCCCGCCAAAGATACTGAAATGTTCATGGTCGACATAATAAATCAATGTGCCATCGGTTACTTTGCAGCTTGTTGCGTCGCACATGTACTTGAACGGGTCAAAAGTTTCAATGTTTTTGCTTTTGAGGTACGCCATAAAGTATGCCCGATATTGGCCGTCGTTGTGCAAAGCTTCAGGCAAGGCCAGGTTGCAGCTGGATTTGTCTGAGAGCCGAATAGGCCGTGTCAAGCAAGCACGTGGATTTGCGCCTACGGGTGGGGCTAAGAAAACGATGACGCGCTTGCCCAAGCCTTGGTAGTACGCCACATTTTTCTCAAACGCTGCTTTGAATTGCTGGCTGCTGACAGGGGTGGAGCCTATGCGATCGAAACCGTTGAAGTACAAAGGCCAGTTGGCTGCCAAAATGACGGTGTCAATGCTGGGGGTTTTTTCAATGTAGGCGTGGGTTTCTTTGATCAATTCTTGACAATTTTCATAGCCAATGTCGGCAAATCCATGACAAAAGCCGCGGCCAAATTGACGGAATACAAAAGCTGAATTCCCTGTTTGCTCAGAATAGCTTTGCAACATGGGTGCAAAGTTATTGCCCACACTGTCACCAATCAACACAGTTGTCGGCTGCTTGTTGGGAGCATTACCGATGTTGCACCAATCGTCATGATTCGGGCCATTGGTGATGAACTTGCAGGGTGTGGCAAAAGTGAGATTATCCCAAGTGTTGACGCCGTTGATTTGCGCGGCAGCGCGCGTTGGCAGTCCGTTGCTTTGGAAAATGGCGAAGCCAGCTACGCCCAAAGCGGCGACACATGTCGATAAAACGACGATTTTGAGACTGCTCTTACCGTCCGAGCGAATCGGTTTTTCAACAAAATAATAGGTCGCCCAAGCCAGTAAAACGCTCAAAACCAGGGCGATATTGCGAAAGTAGGGTTCTGGCGCGCCGCTTTCCACAATCCGTATGAGCGATAAAATCGGCCAATGCCACAAATACAGCGGGAAACTGATCAAGCCGATCCAGACGAGTAGGCGATTCGACAGCACAAAACGATTAAACCAAGCCGTGGGGCCCGCAAAAATCAAGCAAAACGAACCCAAAATAGGAAGCAATGCCCATGTGCCTGGATAGGGGCGGCCTCTGTCGATGCGATAAAACCCAATAGCGAGCAGCAACACACCCAAGGTTGAAGCGATTTGTAGTTGCCGTTGCGAAGGCTGCCAAGCCGTTGGCCGCACCCGCATGTAAGCCAGCAAAACACCGGCCAGCAGTTCCCAAATGCGCGTAGCGGGTGAGAAAAAGGTGGCAGTTGGGTCTAAGCGAACAAGATGCACGTTGTAGGCCAGGGACGCCACAATCAAGCTGATAAAAACGATCAAAAACAAGGTTTTGCGTTTCCACGTCAACCACACGATGAGTGGCCAAAAAATGTAGAACTGCTCCTCAATCGCCAGTGACCACAGGTGTAAGAGCGGTTTGGTTTCCGCTGCGTTGTTGAAGTAGCCAGACTCTTGCCACAGGAAAAAGTTAGACACAAAGCCCGCACCGGCAGCCATGTGCTTGCCCAGCTGCTTAAATTCATCGCCCAAGAGCCCAAACCAGCCAAAAACGAGGCAGCTCAGCAGCACCAGCGTCAGAGCAGGGAAGATGCGCTTGATGCGTCGACCGTAAAACTGGCCAAAACTGAAGCTGCCCCTATCCAAGTTTTCAAAAATAATGCTGCTGATGAGGTAGCCGGAGATGACAAAAAAGATGTCCACCCCCATGAACCCCGCTTTTAAGGCGTTTGGAAAGGCGTGGTAAATGACCACGCTGAGCACCGCGATAGCGCGCAGACCATCAATGTCAGGGCGGTATTTGGGGTGCGACAGTGCAGCGGATGACAGAGTCAAGTCAGCGACTCCCAGCGTTCCATAGCGGCAAGGAGTAACTCGTCTAATTCAGCATCGCGCTGCGTCAGCTGCAGGGCAAGCGCGGGGTCGCTGCTATAGATACTGCCATCTGCCAATTGGGCGCGGACAGACGCTTGCTCGGCTTCCAAAACTTCAATTTTCTTCGGTAATTCGTCCAAATCGCGCTGCTCTTTGAAGCTGAGTTTGCGTGCCTTGGCAAGGTTTTTCAGCGCACCTGTCGAGCTATTTGACCCGGTAGCGGGTGCATTAAGGGCATTAATTTGTTCAGAATGCTCTTTATTTGATAGCTGCTTAGGCAATAAATACGACGGCTGCATCGATTTTTTGCCATTATTTGAGCTATTTGATGCATTTTGGGCATTTTTTGACGCTATTTCCTTGGCTCGCTTGCTTTGCACCAACCAATCTTGCACACCGCCCTCGTACTCGCGCCACTGGCCCTCACCCTCGTAAGCGATGGTACTGGTCACCACATTGTCCAAAAAAGTACGGTCATGGCTGACTAAAAACACAGTGCCTTCGAAGTTTTGTAGCAAATCTTCCAGCAATTCCAAGGTGTCGATGTCTAAATCGTTGGTCGGCTCGTCCAGCACCAACACGTTGGCGGGTCGGGCGTAGAGTCGGGCTAGCAGCAAGCGGTTACGCTCGCCACCGCTCAAGCTGCGCACGGGGGAGCGGCCGCGCTCTGGGCTGAACAAAAAGTCGCTCAGGTAGCTTTTGACGTGTTTGCGTTGGTTGCCAATTTCAATCCACTCGCTGCCGGGGCTGATGAAGTCTTCCAGCGTGGCGTCTAGGTCTAAGTTGTTGCGCATCTGGTCAAAATACGCCACATCCAGCTTGGTGCCTTGCTTGATTTTGCCGCTGTCTGCCTGCAATTCGCCCAAAATCAGCTTCAACAGCGTGGTTTTGCCAGCGCCATTCGGGCCCAGCAAACCAATTTTGTCGCCGCGCAAAATCGTACCGGTGAAGTTTTTGACGATCACTTTGGTGCTGATGACCTTGCCATTTGCGTCCAAGGTGTCAAACGATTTGCTCACATTCTCTAGCTCGGCGACGATTTTGCCGCTGCTTTGGGCTGAGGCCACGTCCATTTTGACGCTGCCGACTACCTCGCGGCGAGCGGCACGGTTGTCTCGCAGCTCGCCCAAACGGTTAATGCGAGCCGTGGCACGGGTGCGGCGGGCTTCTACGCCTTTGCGGATCCACACTTCTTCTTGCGCCAAAAGTTTGTCTGATCGCGCGTTGATGACGGCTTCTTGCGCCAGTTGTTCTTCTTTTTGCAGCAAATACTGCTCAAAGTTGCCGGGATAAGACAGAAGCTTGCCTCGGTCTAAATCGACAATGCGGGTCGCCACGCGGTTCAAAAAGCTGCGGTCATGGGTGATGGTGATGACACTGCCTTTGAAGGCTATTAGCAGGTCTTCCAGCCACTCAATCGAATCCAAATCAAGATGGTTAGTTGGCTCGTCTAATAAGAGCACATCGGGCTGCGACACCAATCCCTGCGCCAAAGCGACACGTTTCTTGTTGCCGCCAGAGAGGGTGCCGATGATGGCATCACCGTTCAAATGCAGGCGCTGCAGCGTTTCTGTGATGCGCTGCTCCCAATTCCAGCCGTCCACAGCCTCAATTTGGCTCTGCAGAGCGTCTAAATCTCCGGTACCCGTCATATATTCGTCCATCAAGGCGATAGCCGGCGCAATACCTAGCTTTACTGCTTCGAAAATTGTAGCATTTTGGTCTAAATCAGGTTCTTGTGACACATACGCCATGCGCAGGTTGTTTTGCAGCTGCAGCGTGCCATCGTCCACTTTTTCAAAGCCAGCCAAGATTTTGAGCATCGACGACTTGCCTGCCCCGTTGCGGCCAATGATGCCGACGCGCTCGCCAGTCTCCAGCGCAAAATCAGTGTGGTCGAGGAGTGCAACATGGCCAAAAGCGAGTTGCGCGTCCAATAAAGTAATCAAAGCCATGGGTCAATATCGTTCTAAAAAGCGAGGGAATAACTCTAGATTGTCCTTCATTGGGGTTAAGTCTTGAAAATGACGAGGCGCTATAGTGTCAAATTAGTCTCAAATATCATCACGGAAGCTTGGTAAACAGATGGAACTTCAAATCAATGGCAAGGCCATGACGGCTGAGATTGACCCTGCCATGCCCCTCTTGTGGGCGCTGCGGGATGTATTCAACTTGACGGGGACCAAATACAGCTGCGGTGTAGCGGCTTGCGGGGCCTGTACGGTGCGGGTGGATGGGCAGGCAGTACGCTCTTGTGTCACCCCCGTGTCGACCGTGGTGGGTAAAAGCATCCAAACCATTGAATCGCTGGGTACAGACGAGAAGCCACATGCGCTGCAGCTAGCTTGGATCGCCGAGCAAGTGCCGCAATGCGGCTATTGCCAAAGCGGGATGTTGATGGCAGCTGCAGCGTTGTTGGAGAAAACGCCGAAGCCAACCGATGCCCAAATTGACGAAGCGATGAGCAATATTTGCCGTTGTGGGACGTACCAGCGGGTGCGGGCGGCGATTCATAGGGCTGCAGGGGGTGCAAAATGAAGCGCCGCACGCTGATTTTGAGCGCTTTGGGCGCAAGCAGTGCTTTGATTGTCGGCTGGGGTTTGATGCCTGCGCGGTCGCGTTTGGGAGGCAAGCAGTTGATGTTGCGCAAGGAAGGCGGTATTGCGCTGAATGGCTGGATCAAAATCGCTGCCGATGGCTCGGTTGTCTTGGCGATGCCGCGCAGCGAGATGGGGCAGGGCGTTCACACAGCACTGACGATGCTGGTAGCGGATGAGCTGGATGTGCCTATGAGCCAAATGCGGCTTGAGCAGGCGGGGTCCGACGCCATTTACGGCAATGTGGCGATGCTGCTGGCGTCTTTGCCGTTTCACCCCTCTGAATCCGAGGGCGAAACCAAGGCGACCAAGGTCAAAGTAGGTAAATGGGTATTGGGCAAGGTGGCACGAGAATTGGGAGTCAACGCCACGGGCGGCTCATCCAGCGTGGCAGATGCGTGGGAGCCACTGCGTCTGGCAGCAGCCACGGCGCGTGGGTCGTTACTCGGAGCAGCATCTTTGCAGTGGAAGCTGCCGGTGGATGAATTGACCGTCAAAGATGGCGTGGTGATGCATGCCTCGGGTAAATCCGCACCCTACAGTGCATTCGCCAAGTATGCAGCTGCAACGCCACCGGGCGATGTGGTGCTGAAGTCGCGCGATAAGTGGCGGTTGATTGGGAAAAGCACACCACGTACAGATATTCCGACCAAGGTTAATGGCAAAGCGCAATTCGGCATGGATGTTCGCTTGCCCAATATGCTGTTCGCAAGTGTGCGCATGTGCCCGATGCTAGGGGGCAGTCCTGGCGCGATCAACTCTAACAAAGCTCAAGCGATGCCTGGCGTAGAGCGCGTCGTGCATTTACCCAGCTATGCGGGCTCAACCGCGGGTTTTGCCGTGGTTGGCAAATCAACTTGGCACGCACGAAAGGGTGCGCAAGCTGTAGAGGTCGAGTGGCAGCAGCGTCCTTTGGGCGCACTAGATTCGGTTGAGATTGAAAAGAAGTTGCTATCTGCGGTTAATAACCCTGCAGAAGGTGGATTCACCTTTTACAACCGTGGCGATGCTTCGGCTGAACTTGCAAACGCATCGAAAACATCAGGTAGCCGCGTTGTAGAAAGCACCTATTCGGCACCTTATTTGGCTCACGCTACGATGGAGCCTATGAACTGCACGGTTCAAGTCAAAGATGGCAAAGTTGAAATATGGGTGCCAACGCAAGTGCCGCAATTTTCGCGAATGATTGCGGCGAAAGTGGCGGACGTGCCAACCGATAACGTGACTATTCATGTGACGCTGCTAGGCGGCGGCTTTGGGCGACGCTTGGAATCAGATTTTGTGGCTCAAGCCGTACGCGTGGCCATGGACTGTGGTGGCAGGCCTGTGCAATTAGTTTGGCCACGTGAAGAAGACACGACGCACGACTTTTATCGCCCGATGCATGTGGCTAAGTTAAGCGCGGTCATGGATAGCAAGGGCGTTGTGAACGCGTTGACGATCAAATCTGCTGGTGATGCCATCAGCCCGCGCGTCATGGAGCGTGTCGGTTTTGGTGTACCCATCGATACGCCGGACAAAACGACATCTGAGGGTTTGTTTGATTTACCTTATGGTGTGCCCCACCAGAATATTGCGCATGTGGCTACGCTTAGCGGTGTGCCAGTCGGTTTTTGGCGCTCTGTGGGGCATTCGCACAATGCGTTTTTCTCAGAAAGTTTCATAGATGAATTAGCGCATGCTGCCAAGCAAGACCCGCTGGTTTTTCGACAACTGCTGTTGAAAGATGCTCCACGCTATCTGGCGGTACTGAACTTGGCAGCATCAAAAGCCACTTGGGGCAGCGCTTTGCCAGCTGGACGAGCACGAGGCATTGCATTGCATGAGTCATTTGGTTCTATTGTGGCGCAAGTGACAGAAGTATCGCTGGAGGACGGCAAACCACGCGTTCACAGGGTTGTTTGTGCCGTAGATTGCGGCACAGTCGTCAACCCAGATACGGTGAAGCAGCAAATGCAAAGCTCAGTGGTGTTTGCTTTGACGGCGGCGTTGTACGGCAAAGTCGATATTGTCGATGGGGCTGTGCTACAAACGAATTTCCCTAACTACCCCATGGTCAAATTGGCACAAAGCCCCTTGGTAGAGGTTCACATAGTGTCTAGTCAGCGTGCTCCAGCAGGTGTGGGCGAACCAGGTGTGCCGCCATTAGCGCCAGCTGTAGCAAATGCGCTGTTTGTATTGACGCAAAAGCGTTTTCGCAGCTTGCCAATTCTTGTTGTTTAGAGGGCGATATCAGGAAAGCGTAAAAATCTTTGTAAATAAGTTGTCTGACCGAACAAAGTAGTGCTAGAATCGAAGACCGCACTTAGGGAAAGTACTGGTTGCACAGCAAACAAGTAGCTCTCTATGTAAATGTTTAAAGTTAGAAAATAAATTAAAAATTTATTGACTGATATTAAAAAAGCGGTATATAATTCGAGGCTCAGCTGATCACAGCGAGTGTTACTAAAAGATGTAAAAGTCTGGTGGTAAAGATCATTAAAAATATACAGCCGATAAGCGTGGGTGTTTGAAGGCGATTGCCAAGTTCTTCGGAACTAAGTCTTAATTGGCTTACAAACACTCATGAAGTAAAAAAGATGTGAATTTA
>JANPLX010000182.1:0-2222 GCA_031422495.1 Polaromonas sp.
AGGCTACGGCACAGCGCAACACGTGGCCGCACTGAACGAATTTGGCGCTTGCCCAGAGCACCGCCGTACTTTTGCGCCAGTGACGGCCGTCCTGAATAAGTTGAAAAAGTAGTATCAAACATGACCTCGCCCGAAACCGTCCACATCACCTCGCGCGATAATCCGCTCCTGAAAGAGCTCCGCAAGCTCAGCTCAGAGCCCACGGCGTACCGCAAAACGGGCCGTGTATGGCTTGAGGGCGATCATTTATGCAGTGCAGCGCTGTTAAGAGGCATAAAACCATCAATCATGGCAATTTCAGAGTCATTTATGCCACTAGCCGTCGTATTTATTGCCTCAGATGCTATAAAAAATATAGTAAAAATAGTCGTTGTTTCAGACAAACTCTGGCAAGACATCAGTGGCTTAGAGTCGCCAGCGAAGATGGGTTTTGTGGTTGATGTACCCAGTTCCGTACAAATCACCCCAAACGTCGCCACCGTCATTTTGGACCGCGTGCAAGACGCTGGCAACGTCGGCTCTATCCTGCGCAGTGCCGCAGCATTTGGCTTCAAACAAATCATTGCCTTAACTGGAACCGCTGCGCTGTGGAGCCCCAAAGTGCTGCGCGCCGGCATGGGCGCCCATTTTGGGCTGCAGTTGGTCGAAAGTGCGAGTTTAGAAGACTTGTCTGCTCTGACGGTTCCGCTGGTCGTCACCAGCTCTCATCAGGGCGATTTTTTGCAAAAATTGATGCAAAACAAGCAGTTACCGCAGCCTTGCGCGTGGGTCATGGGGCATGAAGGGCAGGGGGTTCGGGCGGAATTGCTAGAACAGGCTGCAGTTTCCGTGCGCATTGGGCAGCCTGGCGGCGAAGAGTCGCTGAATGTTGCAGCGGCAGCTGCGATTTGCTTGCATGCGAGTTCCGTTAATTGAGAAATTTCAGTTTTTGGGTAATTTCAAACGAATTTTGCTCTAACTAGCCAAGGGTTTCCCCCTGAAGCTCAGCTATAATTAGAGGCTTCCTGTCTACCCCACGTACGCCTAGCGCATCAAATAGCTTAACCCTGACATAGCAGCTCGAAATTGGCTCCAAAAGAGTCATTTTTAAAGCCAGCTTGGGCGTACCCGTTTTATTTTCGGAGAACCCAGTGCTTCAGTCAACAGTTCTGACGTCGTTAAAGCCACGTTTCCCCCACGCCATTCTGGCCCTCGCAGACGGCACCGTTTTTGTTGGATCTTCCATTGGTGTAGCGTCTAAAGATATCCCCCATACTGTCGGTGAAGTCGTTTTCAACACGTCCATGTCCGGTTATCAGGAAATCCTGACCGACCCCAGCTATTGCCAGCAAATTGTCACACTGACCTACCCGCACATTGGCAATTACGGCATCAGCGAGCAAGATGTTGAAGCCGCCAAGGTTCACGCGGCGGGTTTGATCATCAAAGATTTGCCTTTAATTGCCTCTAACTTCCGCTCGACCATGAGCTTGACCGAGTATTTGGTCAAAGAGAAAACGGTTGCGATAGCCGACATTGACACCCGCCAACTGACCCGCCATTTGCGAACCCATGGTGCGCAAAACGGCTGTATTTTGGCACTGGCTGAGGGTGAAGTGGTTACGTCCGCATTGATCGACAAAGCGATTGCCTTGGCAAAAGCTGCGCCTGACATGGCAGGTTTGGATTTGGCCAAAGTCGTCTCCACCACCAAAACTTACGCTTGGACGCAAACCGAGTGGCAGTTGCATAACGCGACTTTGGACGGTAAGGCCGGTTACAGCGAGCAAGTTGCTGCAGATGCCAAATTCCACGTCGTAGCCTACGACTTCGGCGTCAAGTACAACATCCTACGCATGCTGGCCGAGCGCGGTTGCCGCGTCACCGTCGTGCCTGCGCAAACCAGCGCTGCCGATGCGATGAAGTTGAATCCGAACGGCATTTTCCTATCCAACGGCCCTGGCGACCCACAGCCGTGTGACTACGCCATCGCCGCAGCCAAAGAGTTGATTGAAACTGGCATCCCAACCTTCGGCATTTGCCTAGGCCATCAAATCATGGCCTTGGCCAGCGGTGCGAAAACCTTCAAAATGAAGTTTGGTCACCACGGTGCGAACCACCCGGTGAAAGATTTAGATACTGGCAAAGTCAGCATCACCAGTCAAAACCACGGCTTTGCAGTGGACGAAACCACATTGCCAGCCAATCTGCGCGCCACCCACATCAGCTTGTTTGACGGCACG
>JANPLX010000183.1:0-21640 GCA_031422495.1 Polaromonas sp.
GGAAAAGCTTCGTTAGAAAACGGTGTTGAAGTGATTTTTTGACGGCTGATTTGGCCCTTGATTGCCGTCAATCCCGCAGGCCCAGGCAACTCCACCAAGCTCACCGCTGACAGTTTTTTACCTGAATAAGAGCGCAGCACATACCGTCCATCAGGGCTGATACGCTCGTAAGCGCCTAATGCCACTTGATTGTCATCATCCAAGCCCGCCAATTGCGGATCCAGCGCAATAAATTGATTTTGTGGAATGCATTGCTGTGGATTCAAATTCGATACTGCTATTTCAGTTACATCAGCTGTTTTGGCATCTTTTCGAGCTTGCAAACGCTCGTTGATGCCTTGCTGCCAAAAATTAGCTGGCATTGCACCAATCAGTCGATTAGGGTGAATTTCCCCACTTTTCACGACAAAAGCGGTCGGAAAGTGGGTGTAAGCATCTTTTTCGATCAATTTTTCGGAACAAAGCACTTGGGTTGCTGCCAAAACTTCGGCATCCATCGGCTGCGTCGTTGCTAAAGTTCGCAGCGCTGATTGCCATTCAGAGGCTGCAATACGCGCATCGACCAAAGGGACAAACTGCACATTTAACGCTTTGGCAGATTCTGACGCTAGTCGTGCCTGCGTGGCAGACAGCACCATACGTGGTGACCAAACATACAGCAAGCTGCTTTGAGGTGATTGCAGTGATTTACCTAAAGAAATATCATCAAAACAGGCTGTAGCCGGCGTTATATATGCCTGTAATGCTATAAATATTATACCAAACAGGTTTTTATAAATGGCCATCTAACCATTCAAGCACACAATCTGGCTCGTTCAAAATCGCATTGGCTTGCCAAGTGCTCACATCATAGCTACCCATGTAGCCCCACAAAGCGGCCAAACTAGGCATGCCAGCAGCTTGGCCAGCTTCAATGTCTCGTTTGTCGTCACCAATGTAGACGCAATACTGTGGTGCAACATTTAAACGCCTAGCTGCTTCAAACATCGGCTCGGGATGCGGTTTGGCATGTGCTGTCGTGTCGCCGCTAATAACGACCGCAGCTTCTCGCAAGACAGGCATTTTGCGCACCAACGCGTCTGTAAAACGGGAAGATTTGTTCGTCACAATGCCCCAGTTCAGGCCGCGCAGTTTGAGACTGCACAAAAGTTCTTCAACACCGGCAAACGCCTTCGTACGTTGCGTCAAACACATCTCGTAGTTGTAAAAAAACTCTTCCCGCCAAGTGATAAAGTTAGAGTGCTCAGGCGCCATATCAAAAGCCACACCCAACATACCGCGCGCACCAGCACCAGCCATGGGACGGTACAGCTCATAGGGAAGTGATACCAAGCCACGATCAATACGCATTTTGTCGGCTGCGGCAGCCAAATCGGGCGCACTATCGATCAAAGTCCCGTCCAAGTCAAACAACACGGCTTTGACGGTTTGCTGCCCTACAACGTATTTCAACTCATTGGCTTTTAGGTATGGTTTTTCAATAATTTTCACAATGTCACCAATAATACTTATGAGCCCATTTAAATACTGTTAAGCATAACCAATATCACGCTGATTTTTGTGTAGCGAGCATATAGTTAACCCGCGTGTCGCTGCTTAATTTGTATCGTTTTGATAGCGGATTGAACTCTAAGCCTCGTGCCGCTTGAATGTCAAGTCCAACTTGTCGCGCAAACGACGCCAATTCGCTAGGGGTGATGAATTTTGCGTACTCGTGCGTGCCACGTGGCAGTATGCTCAGAACATATTCGGCACCCACAATGGCTTGCAAAAATGCCCTGCTGTTGCGGTTGATGGTTGAGAAAAATACCCATCCTCCAGGCTTGATCAAGGTGCTGCAAGCAGCAACGATAGATTCAGGGTCTGGCACGTGCTCCAGCATTTCCATGCAGGTAACAATATCGAAACTGGCGGCTTGTTCGGCCGCTAAATCTTCAGCAGCAATTTCACGGTAACTTACATTTGGCGTTTGCGCTTCTAAGGCGTGTAATTGCGCTACTTTGAGCGATTTGGTGGCCAAATCAATGCCTAGCACGTCAGCACCCTTACGCGCCATGGCATCCGCCAAGATACCACCTCCGCAGCCGATGTCTAGGACGCGCTTGCCTTGCAAAGCCGATAAACCATTGATCCAATCCAAGCGCAGTGGGTTGATCGCGTGCAGGGGTGCGAATTCGCTGCTTGTGTCCCACCAATGGTGCGCCAAATCTGAAAATTTAGCCAGTTCGGCAGGGTCAACATTGCTCGTTTTTAATGTCGAATGAACTTGTTTAGCAAGGCTCACAGTTTTTAACTTTCTATTGAAAAAAGCCCCAGAGTTTGACCTCGGGGGCTTTTTAATTTTACGCTTCATCCATTCACCACTGGGGCGAATGGGTTAAATCGTTAAATTATTTCTTCTTTACTTCTTCTTTACTTCTTCTGAGTACCAACCACTTCGATTTCAACGCGGTTGTTTTTAGCGCGACCTTCTTTGGTCTTGTTGTCAGCAACTGGCTGCTTAGAGCCTTTGCCTTCGGTGTAAACGCGATTTTTCTCAATGCCTTTAGACACCAAGTAAGCCTTCACAGCTTCAGCGCGACGCACTGACAATGCTTGGTTTGAAGCATCTTTGCCAGTTGAGTCAGTGTGACCCACAGCAACGATGACTTCAAGGTTGATACCCTTGACTTTATCAACCAAGTCGTCCAATTTTGCTTTGCCAGCAGCTTTGAGTACAGCGTTGTTTGACGCAAAGAATGCATCAGCAGCGTAAGTTACCTTCGTAGCAGCTGCTGCGCTTGCAGCAGGAGCTGGCGCTGGTGCTGGTGCAGGTGCAGCAGCTGGCGCTGGTGCAGGTGCAACTGTTACTGGAGCTACTACTGCAACTGGCGCTGGAGCAGCAACTTTGGCGATAGCGCCATCGCAACCTGGAGCAGCAGTTGCTGGTGTCCAGTTCGCATTACGCCAGCACAGACCTGATGCGTTACCAATTTTCCACTGCAAATTACCTTGGGCACTGCGCCAGTTGTCGCTGTTGGTGGTTGAACCTGTTGCGAAAGCTGAACCTGCAATAGCTACTGTTGCAAACAGCATTGCGACTTTATTTAGTTTGATCATTTGTATCCTCAGAAAATAAGCTGCAGCGATGCTGCGGAATTGTTACGCCTTGTGCACCATCACACAAGCCGCTGAGACTTATTGTGCCACAGCTAGAAAGGTGTAACCGCACAATTTGGTGGATAAGTTCCTTAAATCAATAAAAATAATTAACCGTTGCTCGCACGCAACACACAAGCCAGCTTAAAATCATAGGCTTAACAATCGCCATTAAAAAGCGATTTTTGTCGTTGTCAACACTTTTTGCTCTTCTTTTTAGGCTACATACCGCTCATGACTCAGTTCGCCAAAGAAACCTTGCCTATTAGCCTCGAAGAGGAAATGCGCCGCAGCTATCTAGATTACGCCATGAGCGTGATCGTGGGTCGCGCCCTGCCCGACGCTCGTGACGGTTTGAAGCCTGTACATCGCCGTGTTCTTTACGCGATGTATGAGCTGTCGAATGACTACAACAAGCCGTACAAAAAATCTGCACGTATTGTGGGCGATGTGATTGGTAAATACCACCCGCACGGTGACCAGTCGGTATATGACACCATCGTTCGCATGGCGCAAGATTTCTCGATGCGCCATATGCTGGTCGATGGCCAGGGCAACTTCGGCTCGGTCGATGGCGACAACGCTGCCGCGATGCGTTACACCGAGATCCGTCTTGCCAAAATCGCCCACGAACTGTTGGCTGATTTGGACAAAGAAACCGTTGATTTCGGCCCTAACTACGATGGCTCTGAAAGCGAACCCTTGGTCATGCCAAGCCGCTTGCCAAACTTACTGATCAACGGCGCTGGCGGTATTGCCGTCGGTATGGCGACCAACATTCCGCCGCACAACCTGAACGAAGTGGTGGATGCTTGCCTGCATTTGCTTAAAAACCCTGAAGCCAGTATTGATGAGCTGATGGAGATCATCCCCGCGCCAGACTTCCCGACCGCTGGCATTATTTACGGCATTAACGGCGTGAAAGACGGCTACCGCACGGGCCGCGGCCGCGTTGTGATGCGCGCCAAGTGTCATTTTGAAGACATCGACAAAGGCCAGCGCCAGTCCATCATCGTGGACGAACTGCCCTATCAAGTCAACAAAAAGACCCTGCAAGAGCGCATGGCCGAGCTGGTGCATGAGAAGAAAATTGAAGGTATTTCGCACATTCAAGACGAGTCAGACAAATCCGGCATGCGCTTGGTGATTGAGTTGAAACGCGGCGAAGTGCCTGAAGTGGTGCTGAACAATTTGTACAAGCAAACCCAACTGCAAGACACTTTTGGTATCAACATGGTGGCTTTGGTCAATGGCCAGCCCAAGCTTTGTAACTTGAAAGATTTATTAGAAGTCTTCTTGGACCATCGCCGTGAAGTTGTCACACGCCGTACAGTTTTTACGCTACGAAAAGCACGGGAACGCGGTCATGTATTAGAGGGTTTAGCGGTAGCGCTAGCAAATATTGACGAATTTATTGCCTTGATTCGCAATGCACCGACACCTCCAGTGGCCAAGGCAGCCTTGATGGCACAATCATGGGACAGTAAGTTGGTACGCGAAATGCTCACCCGTACGCGCTCAGATGGCGACGTAATCAGCGCAGACGACTATCGCCCAGACGGCTTAGAACGTGAATTTGGCTTGGAAGCTGGCGGTTTGTACAAACTCTCAGAAGTCCAAGCACAAGAGATTTTGCAAATGCGTCTGCAGCGTTTGACTGGCTTAGAGCAAGACAAAATCGTCGCTGAATACAAAGAGGTCATGGCTGAGATTGACGATTTGCTGCACATTTTGACGACACCAGAACGCGTTTCGACCATCATCAGCGAAGAGCTCCTTGCTATCAAAATGGAATTCGGTCAAACCAAGATAGGCGCACGCCGAAGCTTGGTGGAGCACAGCTCATTTGATTTGAGTACCGAAGACTTGATCACTCCCACCGACATGGTGGTGACCATGAGTCACAGCGGCTACATCAAAAGCCAGCCCTTGTCTGAATACCGCGCCCAAAAGCGCGGCGGACGTGGCAAGCAAGCCACCCAGACAAAAGAAGACGATTGGGTCGATCAGCTCTTCGTGGCTAATACTCACGACTACATCTTGTGTTTCTCTAACCGTGGCCGTCTATATTGGCTCAAAGTTTGGGAAGTGCCGGCTGGTTCGCGAGGCTCGCGAGGACGACCGATTGTCAACATGTTCCCGTTGCAAGAAGGCGAAAAAATTACCGTCGTATTGCCATTAACGGGTGAGAAAACCAGTTTCCCTGCTGACCAGTTTGTCTTCATGGCCACCAGCATGGGCACGGTCAAGAAAACGTCTTTAGATGAGTTCAACAACCCACGTAAAGGCGGCATCATAGCCGTTGGTTTGGATGACAACGACTATTTGATTGGCGCAGCATTGACCGATGGACAGCACGACGTCATGTTGTTCAGCGACGGTGGCAAAGCGGTACGATTCGACGAAAACGACGTGCGACCAATGGGCAGAAATGCTCGCGGCGTGCGCGGCATGAACTTGGAAGACGGCCAAAGCGTGATTGCCATGCTGGTTGCTGAGGATGAACAGCAAAGTGTGCTGACCGCCACTCAAAACGGCTACGGCAAGCGCACTAACATCACCGAATACACCCGCCACGGACGTGGCACAAAGGGCATGATCGCTATTCAACAATCTGAGCGCAATGGCAAAGTGGTTGCAGCCACGTTGGTGCATACGGATGACGAAATCATGCTGATCACGGACAAAGGCGTTTTGGTACGCACCCGTGTTGCTGAAATCCGCGAAATGGGACGTGCTACGCAAGGCGTCACTTTGATCGGACTAGATGCGGGCTCGCAACTGAGTGGCCTGCAGCGCATTGTGGAAAACGATGCAAATCAGCCAGA
The DNA here is from genome assembly GCA_031422495.1 of Polaromonas sp. Taxonomy (GTDB): domain Bacteria; phylum Pseudomonadota; class Gammaproteobacteria; order Burkholderiales; family Burkholderiaceae_C; genus Aalborgiella. Next base: position 5,967 of record JANPLX010000183.1, read on the forward strand.
GTCGTCAGATGAAAGCAATCAAGATGCAGTTGATGATTCAGCAGATCCAACAGATGTATAAATATTCTGCTATGCATTTAATAGTAGCTTAGTCAATTAATACGTCGGCTACAGCTATATTTCATTATAAAATTGACTAAAACTGCTTACATGAGTAAAACCCTGATAGAACTGCGTGATTTGATTGATGCGACCGACAAAGAGCTGTTGGCATTGCTCAATCGCCGTGCTGGTTTTGCAGGTGAAGTCGGTGATATCAAAAAACTGGACGGCTCCCCTGTCTACCGCCCAGAGCGTGAGGCGCAAGTCATCAGCGGCTTGCAAACAGCAAATTCTGGGCCACTCAAAAATGCCAGCGTTGCGCATATTTGGCGCGAGGTGATGTCGGCTTGCCGCTCTTTAGAAGCACCCCAGCGTGTCGCTTATTTAGGGCCAGCGGGTACGTTCAGCGAAATGGCGGCATTGCAGTTTTTTGGTACCAGCATAGAGCATATTCCCTGCAGCAGTTTTGACGAGGTGTTTCACGCCACCACAGCGGGAAGTGCCGATTTTGGCGTTGTTCCCGTGGAAAACAACACCGAAGGCGTGGTCACGCGTACCTTGGATTTGTTCCTCAATTCGCCGTTGCACATCATCGGTGAAGCCAGCTTTTTAGTGCGCCACCATTTGCTGCGTTTGTCTAATTCTTTAGAAAATGTTGAAGTTGTTTTGGCGCATCCGCAAGCGCTGGCTCAGTGTCAAGGCTGGCTGGCCAAGCATTTACCAAATGCTGAGCGTCGCGCTGTATCAAGCAATGCAGAAGGCGCACGTTTGGCAGCGACCAACCCAGCTTGGGCAGGTATTGCCAGCGAACGCGCGGGTGCAGAATTTGGCCTGCATATTGCCTCACATGCGATTCAAGATGACGCGTTTAACCGCACGCGCTTTGCCGTCGTCTGTCTACCGCAAACGCTGCCTATGCCTACCGCTTCAGGCAAAGACTGCGTCAGCTTGGTGGTCTCAGTACCGAACAAGCCTGGAGCGGTGCACGATTTGCTGATTCCTCTGAAAAACCATGGCGTATCGATGACCCGGTTTGAATCGCGCCCTGCCCGTTCTGGCCAATGGGAATATTACTTTTACATCGATTTGGCAGGTCATCCGTCGCAGCCGCATGTGGCCAGCGCGTTGAAAGAGTTGCAAAGCTCTTGCGCGTTTTATAAATTGCTCGGCAGCTATGCCGTGAGCGATTAAAGTGATCATCTATGGGACTTTTTAGCAAAGTAAAAGCACCAGCCTACGAGCAGTTGGGCATCATCGGCTGTGGTTTGATGGGTAGCTCATTCGCTTTGGCTATGAAACGCGCTGGCTTGGTAAAACGCATCGTTGGCTACAGCAAATCACCCAGCACCACATCGCGTGCATTGCAACTTGGCGTGATTGATGTGGAAGCCGCATCAGCACTGCAAGCGGTTTCTGGCTCTGACATTGTGTTGATCGCCGTACCTGTCGCCGCCATCGAAGGCACCTTCAAAGCCATCAAGCACCTGATCACACCTGAGATGCTGATCATGGACGTGGGTTCTACCAAGCAAGATGTGGTTGACGCCGCGCAGCGTATATTGGGCAATCTTATTGGCACGTTTGTGCCGGCTCACCCCATAGCCGGCAAAGAACTCTCTGGCGTAGACAACGCCGATGTTAATTTGTACGCTGGCCGCCAAGTCATTTTCACGCCAATCGCGCGCACGCAGATGGCGCAGTTGAACAAAGCCAAGACTGTGTGGACGGCACTGGGTTGCCACGTACAAAGCATGTCGCCGGAGGCGCATGACGCTGCTTTTGCCGCCGTCAGCCACTTGCCACATTTATTGGCATTTACCTTGATGAACAGTATCGCTGGGCAAAACCATGGTGCTGATTATTTCGGCTTGGCTGGCACGGGGTTTAGAGATTTCACCCGCATCGCGGCCAGTGAGCCGCAGATGTGGCACGACATTTTGCTGGCAAATCGTACACAAATACTCGCGCAAATCGATCTCTTCAAGCAAACTTTGCAGGGTTTTGAAGCCAGCTTACAAGGTAATAACAGCCAGGCATTAGAAGCTGCTATTGCTAAAGCCAGCCAGTTACGCAACCAATGGCACATTGACAACAGTATGTCTGGTGAGGCGCCTAGCCGTTCCAAAAAATAGACTTCTCTGAGCTTATTTTTAGCTTCAACTTTAGTTTCCAAATTTGTAAGCATGTTCAATACCGATTTTTTAGACATTCCCGCGCTCAGTCACGCTCACGGCACAGTCGTTTTACCAGGTTCGAAAAGTATTTCTAATCGCGTTTTACTACTCGCAGCGCTGAGCCAAGGCACCACAACGGTGCATGATTTACTGGATTCAGACGACACGCAGGTGATGCTGACCGCCCTGTCGCAACTTGGCTGCACGATCCAAAAATCCAATGGATTAGTCAAAAATTCAATTGAAATCAATGGCTTAGGCATTCATTCGGTTTTGCAATCGTCCAAGCTATACATGGGCAACGCTGGCACGGCAATGCGTCCGTTAACAGCTGCTTTAGCGCTGTTATCGAAGGGAAGCACGGAGTTCGAACTCAGCGGCGTGCCACGCATGCACGAGCGGCCGATTGGTGATTTGGTCGATGGACTGCGCCAATTGGGATGTCAGATTGACTATTTAGGACAAGATGGCTACCCGCCGCTACGTATCAGGGCTGCAAAATCCTTCCATTTAAATGAGCCGATCAAAGTCCGTGGCGATGTTTCTAGCCAGTTTTTGACTGCTCTACTCCTTGCGCTGCCTCTGGTGGCGACGCAAGATATCGTGATTGAAGTGCAAGGTGAGCTGATCTCAAAACCGTACATCGACATCACGCTGAATTTACTAGCGCGTTTTGGCATCAAGGTACAACGCGATGGATGGCAAAAGTTCACGATACCCCAAGGGTGCCGGTACGTTTCACCGGGCAGCATTCACGTTGAAGCCGATGCTTCATCTGCTAGCTATTTTATAGCATTAGGAGCAATAAATAAGCCGGCTATAACAAAAAATTTCATTAAAAATGATGTTTATAGTACAAATTACGCTATTCGCGTCGAAGGCGTAGGCGCCGATTCAATTCAGGGCGACATTCGATTCATAGAAGCTGCACAAGCCATGGGTGCGGTTGTCAACAGCGGCCCAAATCACCTTGAAATTTCACGCGGCTCTTGGCCCTTAAAAGCGGTTGATTTAGACTGCAACCATATCCCCGACGCAGCAATGACTTTGGCTGTGATGGCACTTTACGCCGACGGCACGACAACGCTGCGCAACATCGCCAGCTGGCGCGTCAAAGAAACTGACCGCATAGCTGCCATGGCTACCGAGCTGCGCAAACTCGGTGCAGCCGTGGTTGAAGGCGCTGATTTCATCTCAATTACCCCACCAAAAACTATTGCTGACTGGAAAACTGCACCGATTCACACCTATGACGACCACCGAGTCGCTATGTGTTTCTCTTTAGCGGCTTTCAACCCGGCCGGTTTACCAATTCGCATTTTGGACCCCAAATGCGTCGCAAAAACCTTTCCCGATTACTTTGAAGCGCTGTTTTCGGTGGCTAAAACTGACTCAAAGAACATTCCCGTCATCACCGTGGATGGCCCCAGCGCCTCTGGCAAAGGCAGTTTGGCATCGCAATTAGCTCAAAAACTGGGCTACCACTACCTAGATTCGGGTGCTTTATACCGTGTGACGGCTTTTGCGGCGCTGCAGCAGGGTTTAAGCTTGGAGCCTAAGGACGAAATCGCCATCGCTGCGTTGGCAACAAGTTTGGTTGAAAAACTTCATTTGAGGTTTGAGGGTGACAGCATTTTGTTGAATGGCGACGATGTTGGCCATGACATCCGCTCTGAAGCGGGCGGCATGCACGCCTCGCAAGTGTCGGTTTTGCCTATGGTTCGGCAGGCTTTGGTGAAGCTGCAGCACAGCTTTCGCACCCTGCCCGGTTTGGTGGCGGACGGACGCGATATGGGTACGGTGATCTTCCCTAACGCCGCTTTGAAGGTATTTTTGACTGCTAGCGCTGAAAAACGTGCTTTACGGCGCCATAACCAGTTGATTTCAAAGGGAATTTCAGCTATACTCGACGTTCTTCGTGTAGACCTTGAAGCGCGTGACGAACGGGACTCTTCCCGCAGCGTTGCTCCTTTGAAGCCCGCGCAAGATGCTAAGCTCTTGGACAACTCAGATTTATCGATTGAAGAATCGGTCAAAACCGTATTGAACTGGTGGCAAGGCAAACAGCGCTTTTAAACTCCCTTCGCACGACAAGTGCATGGTTTAATGGCATTTTATAAACTTAACCCGCCCTAACCGGCAGAAAATATCCGTCTTTAGCTATAGAAACAGGAGCAATTGTGCTGCTGTACATAATACTTTAGATGGCATAGGAAAATACATGTCAGAATCTTTTGCAGACCTATTTGAAGAATCCCAGAAAAGTTCCGAAACACGCATTGGTGAAGTCGTCACCGCTGAAGTGATTCGTATTGAGCACAGCTTCGTTGTTGTTAACGCAGGCCTGAAATCAGAAGCCTACGTTCCCCTATCAGAATTCAAAAGCGACAATGGTGACATCGAATGCCAAGTTGGCGAATTCGTGTCAGTTGCCATTGTTCAAATGGAAAACGGTTACGGCGACACTATCGTCAGCCGCGACACAGCCAAGCGCCTTGCGTCATGGATGAGCTTAGAGAAATCGCTCGAATCTGGCGAGTTCGTCACTGGCGTTACCTCTGGCAAAGTCAAAGGTGGCTTGACGGTTTTGGTCAATGGCATCCGCGCATTCTTGCCAGGCTCGCTCATCGAAGCGCGTCCTATCAAAGACTTGTCTCCCTACGAAAACAAGACTTTGCAATTCAAAGTTATCAAGCTTGATCGTAAGCGCAACAACGTGGTGCTGAGCCACCGCGCAGTGTTGGAAGTCTCTCAAGGTGCAGAGCGCGCCAAGATGATGGAGACATTGAAAGAAGGCGCAGTTGTTCACGGCGTGGTTAAAAACATCACTGAATACGGTGCATTCGTTGACTTGGGCGGCATTGATGGCTTGTTGCACATCACCGACATGGCATGGCGCCGTGTTCGCCACCCATCAGAAGTGGTCACTGCGGGTCAAGAAATCACCGCCAAAATTCTCAAGTTTGATACTGAGAAAAACCGCGTTTCCTTGGGTCTCAAGCAAATGGGTGATGATCCTTGGATGGGCGTTAACCGTCGCTACCCACAAGACACACGCTTGTTCGGTAAGATCACCAATATCGCTGACTACGGCGCATTTGTGGAACTCGAGCCAGGCATCGAAGGTTTGGTGCACGTTTCTGAAATGGACTGGACCAACAAGAACATCGCTCCTTCCAAACTCGTCACTTTGGGTGATGAAGTTGAAGTCATGGTATTGGAAATCGACGAAGACAAGCGCCGTATTTCTTTGGGTATGAAGCAATGCAAAGCCAACCCATGGCAAGATTTCGCGCAAAACACCAAGCGTGGCGACCGCGTCAAAGGCCCGATCAAATCCATCACAGACTTTGGTGTGTTCGTTGGTTTGGCAGCTGGCATCGACGGTTTGGTTCACCTGTCCGATCTGTCATGGAACGAGACTGGCGAAGCAGCTGTGCGCAACTACAAAAAGGGCCAAGAAGTTGAAGCGTTGGTGTTGGCAATTGATGTCGACCGCGAGCGTATCTCTTTGGGTATCAAGCAACTCGACTCTGATCCGTTCACCACCTTTGCGTCTATCAACGACAAAGGCCAAGTGGTTACAGGTAAAGTCAAGACGGTTGATGCTTAGGGCGCTTATATCGACCTCGGCGAAGACATCTTGGGCTACCTGCGCGCTTCAGAAATCAGCCGCGACCGCGTTGAAGACGCACGTAATGTGCTCAAAGAAGGCGACGAAGTTACAGCCGTTGTGGTCAATATCGACCGAAAAACACGTAACATCCAGTTGTCCATCAAGGCCAAAGATGCTGCTGACCAAGGCGAAGCCATGGCAGCACTGAGCCAGTCGTCAGCGCGTGAGAACGCTGGTACAACCAGCTTGGGTGCATTATTGCGCGCTAAGTTGGACAATGGTGGTGATAAAGAATAATTAATCAATTTTTGATTAATTGAAGACGTCACACCTAATAGGAAGATTTTCTCGATTCAAAATATTCCCAACAAGTGTGGCGTTATTTATTGTGCAAGCTAAAACTTTGGTGTAGAGCGACATGACACGTTCTGATTTGGTAGAAGAGTTAGCAGCCCGTTTCGGCCAGTTAACCCACAGAGACGCTGAGTCTGCCGTTAAGGCGTTGGTTGATGCCATGAGCAACGCCTTGGTGAGCGGCCACCGCATTGAAATTCGCGGTTTTGGCAGTTTCTCGGTCAGCTACCGTGCGCCACGCATTGGTCGCAACCCGCGCTCGGGTGAAAGCGTCGCTATTCCTGAGAAACGTGTGCCGCATTTCAAAACAGGTAAAGCTTTACGTGAATCTGTTGATGCATTCACTAAAAAAGCTTGATGCTTTACTTGTTACTTTAAAGATTTTTAAATTTTGAACATTTGAATTTAACAACATTACATGAACAAACTGACGTGGTTGCTTAAGTGGGTACTTAAAGCAGCCATTTTTTTTACGCTATTTGCGTTTGCTCTCAATAACCAACAAGAAATAACCGTTTACTTCTTCTTTGGCACTGTGTGGAAAACATCCCTGGTTATTGTAGTTTTGGCTGTTTTCGCTTGTGGGCTGATGGTCGGCATTCTCGGTATGGTGCCACGTTGGTGGCTGCACAGACGCGTTGCGATGAAGTCTAAAAAAGCGAACACAATACTCTGAAACTGTTGTCTAAAATTTTTTAAGCCCTATGAATTTTGATTTGAGTTGGATTTTGCTAGGTTTGCCATTGGCCTTCGTGCTGGGCTGGATGGCATCGAGCTTCGATTTACGCCAGCTACGCATGGAAAACCGACAAGCACCCAAAGCGTATTTCAAAGGTCTGAATTTTTTATTAAACGAGCAACAAGACAAAGCCATTGATGCTTTTGTTGAAGCCGTCCAAAGCGACCCTGATACTTCTGAGCTTCATTTTGCACTCGGTAATTTGTTTCGCCGACGTGGCGAATACGACCGCGCTGTGCGCGTGCATGAGCATCTGCTGTCTCGTGGTGATTTAAGCCAAGCCGAAAGTGAGCGTGCGCAGCATGCCTTAGCCTTAGATTTTTTAAAAGCCGGATTGCTTGATCGCGCAGAAGATGCCTTGCGCAAGTTAGATAATACGCCGTATGAGGCGCAGTCATTGTTATCCTTACTCTCTATTTACGAACGCTCACGCGATTGGGAGCACGCTTCTGAAATTGCAGAAAAATTGCAAACCTCCGGTCACGGCAGTTTCAGCAGCCGTCAAGCCCATTATTTGTGCGAACAAGCCTCCGTCAAAGCCAAACTAGGTGAACTCGGTCGGGCAAAAGCATTGTTAGACCAAGCCATCGCCGTTGCGCCTCATGCACCACGTCCACACATCGATTTAGCCAACGTCATGCACCGCATGGGCGATGCAAAATCAGCCTATGAAATATTCAGTGCTTTGATCGTACAAGACAGTTTGATTATTCCGCTTATAGCGAAGCAATTCAGCTCATTGGCCAGCGAGTGCCAACGCAACGAGCAAGCCTTAGTATTATTACAAACCAGCTACAAAAAAAATCCATCGTTAGATGTACTTGATGCGGTAGTTCTGCTTGATGCACTCACACCATCAGGTAACTCTGCGCGTGATTGGTATGTCAAGCATTTGGAAAACGAACCTTCGTTGATTGCCGCAGCACAATGGATTTCTGGTGAAAAGCTTGAGCACGAACAATTTCACCCACAAGTTCAGCGTGCACTTGACCATGCGGTGACGCCCTTACGTCGCTATCGCTGTGCAGCATGTGGTTTTGATGCTGTTCAGCATTATTGGAATTGCCCTGGCTGTCAGACGTGGGACAGTTACCCAGCTAAGCGCATTGAAGAACTATAAAACCTTTATATTCGAACATGACCCTTCCTCAGATCATTTTTAAGACCATCTCAAAAGAAGCAATTGCCAAAGCCAAAGTATTGGTCGTAGGGGATGCCATGCTTGATCGTTATTGGTATGGCACTGTAGACCGCATCTCGCCAGAAGCACCCGTGCCCGTTGTGCGTGTGACTCGTGAAGAAGACAGAATTGGCGCTGCTGCCAACGTCGCCTACAACGTCGTTACCATGGGTGCGCAAGCTTCCTTACTCACTGTTGTAGGCAATGATGAAGCCGGCCATAAACTAGAAGTCTTGGTTGCTGCAACGGGTATCAAGCCCTACTTTGGACGTGATGCGGACTTAAAAACCACCGTCAAATTACGTGTCATCGGAAGGCAGCAACAACTCTTGCGTGTTGATTTTGAGAATACCCCCAAACATGAAGTGCTGGCTTCACAAACATCAGAGTTTGCAAAACATCTAGCCACCCATGAAGTCGTGTTGTTTTCCGATTACGCCAAAGGCAGCTTAGCGCACGTTGTTGACATGATCGCCTTAGCACGCAGCGCTGGCAAAACTGTGCTGGTAGACCCCAAAGGCTCAGACTACGTGCGCTACGCTGGCGCAACCGTCATTACACCCAACAAAAACGAAATGCAAGCAGCGGTAGGCGCTTGGAAAGACGATGCCGAGCTTGCCATCAAAGCGCAAAATTTACGTACACAGCTAAAACTTGACGCCGTTTTAGTTACGCGCAGCGAAGAAGGCATGTCTTTGTTTGATGCGCAAGGTGCTTTGCATGTGCCAACGCATGTCTTGGAAGTGTTTGATGTGACAGGCGCTGGGGATAGCGTCATCGCCACCCTTGCCACTCTGCTGGCTACTGGTTTGCCCTTACGCGAAGCTATGCCTTATGCAAACAAAGCAGGCGGCATTGTGGTGGGTAAATTTGGCACGGCAACGGTGTCATTTAAGGAGCTATTTGTATGAATTCTCAAGCAAACACCGTCGTTGTGACCGGCGCTGCTGGTTTCATTGGTTCTAACATCATCAAAGGTTTGAACGCGCGCGGCATCATCAACATCATTGCAGTTGACGATTTAACGCAAGGTGACAAGTTTCAAAATTTGGTTGATCTCAAGATCGCTGACTACGTTGATGTCAGCGTTTTTTACGAAAAATTTGCTGCTAAGGGCTACGGAAAAATTGAAGCGGTGTTTCATGAAGGCGCTTGTAGTGACACCATGGAGCAAAACGGCCAATACATGATGCATAACAACTACCGTTTGTCATGTGATTTGATTACGGCCAGCCAAGCGCAAGGCACGCGGCTGCTATATGCGTCTTCGGCAGCCACATACGGCGGAAGCGACACGTTTATTGAATCACCCACCTGCGAACGCCCACTGAATGTTTACGGCTATTCCAAATTATTATTTGATCAGCGTTTGCGTTATTTACTAGGTACCAAGTTTGAAAACGCGACGAGTCAAGTCGTTGGCTTTCGTTACTTCAATGTTTACGGCAACCGTGAGCAGCACAAAGGTCGCATGGCCAGCGTTGCGTTTCATCAATTCAACCAATTCAAAGAACATGGTGATGTGAAACTGTTTGGTGAATACGGCGGCTATGCTCCCGGCATGCAACAACGCGATTTTGTGTATATTGATGATGTGGTAGCTGTGAATTTATGGTTTTTTGACAACCCAGGTAAATCGGGTTTGTTCAATTTGGGAACTGGTCGCGCGCAACCGTTCAACGATATTGCGCAGTCGGTTGTCAACACAATGCGACAACAATCAGGCAAACCCGTACTGTCTTTAACCGACATGGTGGCTCAAAGGTTGATTCAATACATTCCATTTCCTGATGCCTTGGTCGGTAAATACCAATGTCATACCCAAGCTGATTTAACGGCACTTCGGGCAGCTGGATGTGACCATGTTTTTGTAGATGTTGGTCAAGGCGTTGCATCCTACATCCAAGAATTAGCGAGAAATACACCATAATTGACAGTTAAATGTGTGCTAATTGGCATAAATACATATAAAACGTATGGTTTTTGCCCTTTTTTCAGTTTTAGTCAACTGAACAGAAGAAAGTACCGTTATAGTCCAGCCCAGCCAAATGCGTTAAAAGTTAACTGGTTGGCTTTTAGTTCTGTGTGTTTTTTGTTAGTTTCCCTTTAACCTTACTTTTATAACTAGGAGTCTTGATATGATGAAAAAAATTCTGGCCGCGATGGTCATGATGTATGCAGTTGTTTCTTTCGCTGCAGTTGACGTGAACAAAGCCACTGCTGCCGAACTAGACGGAATCAAAGGTATCGGCCCCGCGATTTCTGCCAAAATTTTGGACGAAAAGAAAAAAGGTGGCAACTTTAAAGACTGGAACGATTTGGTCACACGCGTTAACGGTGTCGGCGAAGCCAATGCAGCCAAATTTTCTGCTGAAGGCCTAACCGTTGGCGGCGCAAGCTTCAAAGGCGTAGCAGCCGCACCTGCAAAAGCTGCTGAAAAGCCAGCAGCTGCAAAAGACGCTAAAGATGCCAAGCCAGCTGCTGCAGCAGTTGAGAAAAAGGCCGATGCCAAACCGACTGCTGCTACCGCTCCTGCAGCCGCTGCCGCTACAGACAAAAAAGCTGAAGCGAAACCTGAAACAAAAGCTGATCCAAAAGCAGAAGCAAAAGCTAAGAAAGATGCTGAAGCCAAAGCTAAAGCCGATGCTAAAAAAGCAAAAGCTGACGAAGCAAAAGCTAAAAAGGAAGCAGATGCAAAAGCTAAAGCTGACGCAAAAGCCGCTAAGGACAAGCCTGCTGCTAAAGACGCAAAAGCTGCTGATGCTAAACCAGCCGCAGCAAAAGCTGCCGATGCACAACCTGCTGCAGCTGCAGAGCCTGCTGCTAAGAAATAATTCTTACCTGCAAACGTTAAAAACCCGCCTCGGCGGGTTTTTTGTTGCCCGAAACATTGCCCGTTATACTTCGACCCCATGCTTACCATCATCGCCATCTGTATAGGCGCCAGCACCGGTGCCATCGCCCGCTGGCAACTAGGAATTTGGCTTAATCCCAGCACTGTCAATCCAACAATTAGTTTAACCATGCCTTGGGGCACATTAATGGCTAATTTGATCGGTGGCTATCTAGTTGGCGTAAGCATTGCGGTTTTTCAGGCTATGCCTAACCTAGACCCTGTGTGGCGCTTGGCCTTGGTCACTGGTTTTTTAGGCGCACTCACTACTTTTTCTAGTTTTTCAGCGGAAGTCGTCGTAATGCTGAATCAAGGCCGCTATGCCCTGGCCTTGCTGACTGCTGGTTTGCATTTGGTTGGTTCTATAGCCTTAACGATCGTTGGCATGAAGTCAGCTGCGTATGTTATAAATTGAGCTTGAGACAATAAGCAAGGCTGACGAGACATCAGCAACTAGACAAAAAGAGGTCAAAATGACACCTGTCGATGCGAGATTGAATAACATTGCCGTTGCACGTCGCTCCATTTTGGAAAGTGACGGTGCTTCTTACGCTGGCTACCTTGATGGTTGGATTGAGCGCTCCTGGAAACGTTGTTTGTCCAGCGGCTACCAGCCGCAAACAGCGGTTGAATTTGCTCAAATCAGTAGCCAAGATTTACGCCGTGTTGATGTTGCCAACCATGAGCTGGTGCACGCCGCCAAACCCCTGATGGACAAGCTAGGTCGCGCTATTGCTGGCACCCAATATTTCGCTATTTTGACCAATGCGCAAGGCATTGTCATCGATTCCAATGGCCCGATTGACCAAGCAGACAAGCGTGCGCGTTTGATCAGCCGCATCGGTGTAGATTTGTCTGAAAAAGCAGTCGGTACCACAGCTATTGGCGCTGTCTTGGCTGAGTTGCAACCTGTTTGGTTACATCGTGGCGAGCACTTTTTCAATGACAACACAGCTTTTAGCTGCGCTGGTTCGCCCCTTTTTGGATCACGTGGTCAGTGCATTGGCATGCTTGACCTCACAGGCATCATGGTGCCAGAACGCCCAGAATTGAAACACCTTACCAGTTTGACGGCGCGTACTATTGAAAATGCGCTGCTACTGCAACAACCGCATAATTTACTACTACGTATCAACTGGCCGGGTCAGCCGCTAGGTGAAGACACCGATGGCTTGATCGCACTAGATAACGATGGTTGTATTCTTGGTGCGAACCAAACGGCACGGCTGATGCTGCCTCAGTTGACGCAGCTGAGCAGCTTCAACTTGCATGCCAGCGATTTGTTTGCCATGCCATTCACGATGCTGTTTGACACCTCGCGCCGAGCGCACGTTGTTGTAGAAGTACCTTTGTGGTCAGGATTGCGTTTGATTGCCTTGGCACTTCGCCCTGAAAACGAACGCGCACAACTGCATATTCGGACAGATTCGGCACGTTCAGGGCATGCTTTGCGAGACATAGAAGCAGATTTGATCAAACAAGCGGTTGATCAAGCCCGTGGCAACATCGCCCAAGCCGCACGAGATTTAGGCATCAGCCGCGCCACCCTGTACAGAAAACTAGTCACCAATAAAGCTAAGAAGTTTCTGAACTAATTCGTTTCACCTTTTAAAAATGCATCTGCTGCAGGTGATATTGAACGCAGCTTTTCCGCATCAAAAAAATCATCGACCGGCAGATATGCCAACAGCTTGCCGTGCTCCAAATACGCCACATGCGTCGCTAAGCGCTTGACTTGTCCGAGATTGTGGCTAGCAAAAATCAGCGTCATCGCTTCTTCGTTTTGTGAACTTGCAAACGCGTGCATCAGTGATTCGACTTCGCGTTTAGCATGCGGATCCATACTCGCGGTTGGCTCGTCTAACAGCAATACATTGGGTTGCTGCGCTAGTGCTCGCGCAAATGCCACACGCTGCTGCTGTCCCAGCGACAGCGCTTTCGCTGGTCGTGCAGCCTCGCCCTGTAATCCAACGCGCTCAAGCGCCTCCAAAGCACGCGTTTTAGCCGCCGCCCAAGGTATGCCTTTGAACCACAAGCCCATCGCAACATTGCTCTGCACAGTCATGCGCAGCATGTGTGGGCGCTGAAACAGCATGGCTTGCCGCACGCCCTTTTGTACAGTGATTTGACCTGACAATTCCTTAGAAACCAAACCATTCAGCACTCTCAACAGGGAACTTTTGCCACTTCCGTTAGCGCCAATCAACGCCAAACGTTGCCCTTGCAAAACCCGTAAATCAAGGCACTTCAACGCATGTATTGGCCCATAGCGTACCGTCACCTGCTGCAAATCAAACAAAGTCGTCATGCGTGGGCTCCTTGGCTACTGCTACTGCTACTTAATGCAACCCACTGCCGCACCAACGCCACCACCGCATTGAGCAGCAACACCACTGTCAGCAGCACCACACCTAATCCCAGCGCAAGTGGCAAATCACCCTTGCTCGTTTCCAGCGCAATCGCTGTCGTCATCACCCGAGTGAATCCCTCGATATTGCCGCCCACCACCATCACAGCGCCCACTTCGGCAATCGCACGTCCAAATGCAGCCAAAAGCACCATCAACACTGCAAAACGCTCATCCCAGACATGCAGCACGGCCCGCATGAAACTGCCCGCTCCAAGTGACTGCAATTGCTCACCATGCAGCACATCTGCGTCCTCTATCAACTGCCGAGTCAATGCCACAACAATTGGCAAAATCAACAGCGTCTGCGCCACAACCATCGCCTTGACACTGAACAACCAACCCAAGCTCCCCAACGGCCCAGAGCGTGACAGCATCAAATAGACTAGCAAACCGACGACGACAGACGGAATAGCCAGCATCGTGTTCAGCAGCGCCAAAACCACCCCACGCCCTGAAAATCGCGCCACCGCCAGCCAGGCACCTAACAAAACCCCGATACCGCTTGCCAACAATGTTGCCACCCCACTCACCCACAGCGAGCGAGCGACAATCTCCCACAGCTTGCCGTCTAGCGACGTGACGAGTGCGAATGCGGTTGAAAAAGATGAGCTGATGTCGTTCATGCCATACAAATAAAGTTGTCAGTGATTATCCACGCTGGTTTTGCCCTAAATCGACTTCATCGGTTAAAGTTGATGTTAAATATTAGATCAACATCATGAACCAGCCTTTCAACCCCGCTAACCCAAACCAGATTGCCTCCCAAACCACCGAAATTTTGCAGCGACTTGGAGTACCCGCTTCCAGCTACACAGCAGGTAATCTACGGGTCAATTCCCCCATCACTGGCGAGCAAATCGCCAACGTCATTGACACCAGCGCTGCCGACACCACCACCGCCATCGCCTGTGCTGACGCCGCCTTCCAAACCTGGCGCAATGTTCCCGCACCACGCCGTGGTGAGTTGGTGCGGTTGTTGGGTGAAGAATTACGCACTGCCAAGGCCGATTTGGCCATGCTCGTCACCCTAGAAGCGGGAAAAATCACTTCCGAAGGCGCGGGTGAGGTACAAGAGATGATTGATATTTGCGACTTCGCGGTCGGTCTCTCACGTCAATTACACGGCATAACGATGACGACCGAGCGACTTCAGCACCGCATGATGGAAACTTGGCATCCGCTGGGCGTTTGCGGGGTGATTTCAGCGTTTAACTTCCCCGTTGCCGTTTGGTCGTGGAACGCAGCACTCGCCTTGGTTTGCGGCAATCCAGTAGTTTGGAAACCGTCTGAAAAAACACCATTAACTGCCCTAGCGGTCCATTCTATTGCTTTACGTGCTATCAATAAGTTCAACGCCATCTCGAATGACGCGCCCGCAGGATTGCTAGAACTGCTGATCGGCAAGCGCGATATTGGCGAAATACTGGTTGACGATCACCGCGTCAAAGTCCTCAGCGCCACTGGCTCCACCGCTATGGGACGCAGCGTTGCACCACGCTTGGCTGCACGCTTTGCACGTGCCATTTTGGAGCTGGGTGGGAATAATGCTGCCATCGTCTGCCCCAGTGCCGATCTCGATTTAACCCTACGCGCGATCGCCTTTTCTGCCATGGGCACAGCCGGCCAGCGTTGCACCAGCCTGCGACGCCTGTTTGTGCACGATAGCGTGTATGCACAACTCGTGCCCAAGCTCGCCCAAGTCTATGCCAATGTGGCAGTTGACGACCCGCGCGCTGCTGACACCTTGGTTGGCCCGCTGATCGATGCCGCCGCCTTTGACGGCATGCAAACTGCCTTGGCAGAATCCCGCCAATTGGGTGCCGTGGTGCACGGCGGTGAGCGCGTTAAAGCCAGTGCTTCCTCAGTTGAAAACGCCTCTGAAAATGCGTATTTCGTCCGCCCTGCCCTCGTCGAACTCAACGCCCACACAGGCCCTGCGTTGCGCGAAACCTTCGCCCCGATTCTGTACGTCATCCGCTATACCGATTTGAACGACGCCATCGCCATGAACAACGCCGTGGGAGCTGGCCTGTCCTCCTCCATCTTCACTCTCAACATGCGCGAAGCCGAGCAATTCATCGCCAGCAGCGGCTCAGACTGCGGCATTGCTAACGTCAACATTGGCCCCAGCGGCGCTGAAATCGGCGGCGCTTTCGGTGGCGAAAAAGAAACAGGCGGTGGCCGAGAAGCCGGCTCGGACAGTTGGAAAGCCTATATGCGACGCGCTACCAATACCGTCAACTACTCCACCAGCCTGCCACTTGCG
>JANPLX010000184.1:0-2175 GCA_031422495.1 Polaromonas sp.
ACCGTGACGGCTTCCTGCCGCACCAGAATCTCGGGGCTGGCACCCACCACGTGAAAATCGCCAAAGTCGTAGTAATACATGTACGGTGATGGATTGAGCGAGCGCAGGGCGCGGTACAAGCTCAGCGGCGACTCGGTGTAGCGTTTTTTGATGCGCTGGCCGACCTGCACCTGCATGAAATCGCCGCCGGCAATCAGCTCTTTGGCACGTAAAACAGCAGTTAAGTAATCTGCTTTGGCAAAATCGCGCACTGCGGGTTGTTTGGCCGTGGGCAGGATGTCTGGGATATTGACTGACGTTTTCAGCAGCTCTTTCAAGGCAAACAAGCGTGCTTTGGCGGTGTTGTAAGCATTTGGCAGCGCGGGATCGGCATAGACGATGAGCGAGAGTTTGCCGCTTAGGTTGTCAATCACCGCCAATTCTTCGCATTGCAAGAGCAAAATGTCAGGGCAATGCAGCTCATCAGGTGGGCAAGATTTTTCTAGCTTTTTCTCGATGTACCGCACCGAATCGTAACCAAAATAGCCAGCTAAGCCACCACAAAACCGAGGCAAACCTGGCTGCAATGCGACTTTGAAGCGCTGTTGGTATGTTGAAATAAAGTCGAGCGGATTAAGTCTGCTGGTTTCTACGACGACACCGTCAGTGACGACTTCTGTATGGGCAGCAACGCCAAAGCCTGATGATCTCAACAAAGTGCGGGCTGGCAAACCGATGAAGCTATAGCGACCAAAACGTTCGCCACCGACGACAGATTCAAGTAAAAAACTGTTATATCCAGCGTATTTATTGCCTGATATGCTATTATTTTTAATATTTTTTTGGACGTTTTGAGTTAATTTCAAATACAAAGACAGGGGTGTTTCTAGGTCCGCAAAGGCCTGCAACATCAAGGGGATGCGGTTAAAGCCTTGCGCTGAGCGTTGGTTAAATTCTAATTCAGTGATCACAATACTTACCTTTTAAGAGGTGCTAAAAATACGAAGTCGGTGTAATTTCAGCAGCTGCCACTGCAAGTGTCATGCAGCGGCGGTTCAAACAATATTGTCATTCCATCTGCATGCGGTTTACAGAGGATAACGAGGGATGTGCGTTAGATCGAGGGACGCCAAAGCCAAGCTCCCCGACCAAAAAGGCCAGAACTTGTAGCAGCGGTGAATACGCATGGTTTGAACATAAGCACATAGTGTAGCAAAGTCTAAGAGTGAATACCCAAAAGTGTAGTTTTTTCCATTATTTTGAAGTTTTCAGGTGTTTACCCGTGTAGCAAATACTTGCGTATGTCAGATAATATTTAATTAAAAGCACGGTCGTTCTTTTATTGGCTTTTAAATCTCACTTTTGAGGAGTTTTTATGCGTTTCAATACTTTGGGTGCGGCATGCGCTGCTTTGGTTTGCAGCTTAGGCATGGGTTTAGCTACTGCAGCCACAATTGATGTTGCTGGCGTCAAATTTGAAGACACAGTTGACCAGGGTGGCAACAAATTAGTACTCAACGGCGCTGGCATACGCTACAAAGCTGTGTTCAAAGTGTACTCTGCAGGTTTGTATTTACCTAAAAAAGCAGGCACAACAGAAGAGGTGCTGGCTATATCGGGCGCCAAGCGTGTCAGTATTACTATGCTACGTGATATTGATGCCAATGAGTTGGGAAAATTACTTACCCGTGGCGTGGAAGACAATACACCAAAAACAGACATGTCAAAACTCATACCTGGTCTGCTGCGAATGGGTCAAATCTTTAGTGATCAGAAAAAATTGGTGACAGGCGATACGTTCTTGATTGATTGGGTGCCAGGCACGGGTGGTGTGATCACTGTCAAAGGAACTGCACGTGGCGAGCCTTTTAAAGAACCCGAATTTTATAATGCATTATTGCGAATTTGGCTTGGACCCGTTCCTGCAGATTACAAGCTAAAAGACGCCTTGCTTGCCAAATAAGTTTCTTTGGTTTGATGACTTGCAAGCATGCACCTTTAAGGATTTGTAGAAGTAAGAACTTACTTTTAGCAAAATAAAATTGTACAGACGAAAAAAAACCCCCAGCCGTGACAGCTGAGGGTTTTTCTATTATAGAAGCCTGACAATGTCCTACTTTCACACGGGAATCCGCACTATCATCGGCGCTAAGGCGTTTCACTTTCCTGTTCGGGATGGGAAGGAGTGGTACCACC
>JANPLX010000185.1:0-7473 GCA_031422495.1 Polaromonas sp.
AAATCAAACCCCTGCAAGCCCTCAAAGGCGTTCGCGTCCTCAGCCTCGCCCTCAACCTGCCCGGCCCGGCCGCGCTGATGCGTTGCCGCCAGATGGGCGCGCGCTGCACAAAGCTGGAGCCGCCCAGCGGTGACCCGATGGGCCACTACAGCCCGCCGGCCTATGCGCAATTGCACGAAGGCATCAAGCTGCTGACGGCGGACCTGAAAACCGCAGCCGGCCAAAAGCTGCTGCAACGCGAACTGGCAAAAACCGATGTGCTGCTCACCTCGTTTCGACCTTCCGCGCTGAAAAAGCTGGGCTTGGTTTGGAAAGACTTGCACCAACACTACCCGCAGCTCAGCGTCGTCGCTATCGTAGGCGCTCCAGGCGCACGTGCCGAAGAACCCGGCCATGATCTCACCTATATGGCTGAAAACGACTTGATTCCCGGCCTAGAACTCCCCGCCAGCCTGTATGCCGACATGGGTGGCTCATTGATGGCGACGGAAGCCGTTTTGCAAGCCGTTTTGACGCAGCGCACAAAATCCAAAGGCATTTATCTAGAAGTAGCCTTATCCGAAGCCGCCGCCTACATCGGTCTGCCGCGAACTTGGGGTTTGACCCAGCCGGGCGCTGCCGTCGGTGGCGGTCATGCTGGCTACAAAGTCTACGCCTGCAAAGATGGCCGCGTCGCTGTCGCCGCGCTAGAGCCACACTTTGCAGCGTCGCTGTGCAAACTGGCGAATGTAGTGATTGACGGCATTAAAACCATGTTTTTACCGCAAACGCATCAAACGATAGCCGCTTGGTTTGCGACTAAGACGCGACAGCAGCTCAATGATTTGGCTGTGCAGCACGATATTCCGCTGCATACCTTAAAACCCTGAGTAAAGTCTCAAAATGGAAAAAAATAACTATGAATTGGCGATAGCCGGCGTATTTATTGACTATTTTGCTATTAAAAATATAGCATAAATCTAACTTAATGTGACTTTGGCAAACTTGCGTTTCCCGACCTGCAGCACGTAAACGCCAGCCCCCAGTTTCAGGCCCTTGTCGCTCACCACGTTAGAGTCCACGCGCACACCACCGCCGTCGATCAAGCGGTTGCCTTCGCCGCTGGAAGCCGCCAAGTTTGCCATTTTCAGCAATGCACCAATACCAACGCCAGCGCCGCCTTCGCCTAAAGGCAGGTTAATTTCGGTAATTTCATCGGGAACGCCACCTTTGCTGCGGTTGATGAAGTCTTGCTCTGCTGCATCTGCCGCCGCTGCGGAGTGAAAGCGGGCGGTGATTTCTTTTGCTAAAGCGACTTTGGCATCTTTGGGGTTGCAGCCCGCTTCAACTTCTGCTTTCAAAGCGGCGATATCGGCTTCAGATTTGAAGCTGAGCAAGGTGTACCAGCGCCACATCAGCACATCAGATATGCTCAATACCTTGGCGAACATGGTGTTGGCGTCTTCAGAAATACCGATATAGTTGTTTTTGCTTTTCGACATTTTTTCAACACCGTCCAAGCCTTCCAACAGTGGCATGGTCAAAATGCATTGAGGCTCTTGGCCGTATTCTTGCTGCAAATGGCGGCCGACTAGCAAGTTAAATTTTTGGTCTGTGCCGCCCAATTCCAAGTCAGATTTCAACGCTACCGAGTCATAACCCTGCATCAGGGGGTACAAAAACTCGTGCACACTGATGGATTGGCCGTTGGTGAAGCGCTTGTGGAAGTCGTCACGCTCCATCATTCGGGCGACGTTGTACTTAGCAGCCAGTTGGATCATGCCGCGCGCACCTAAGGGGTCGCTCCACTCGCTGTTGTAGCGAATTTCGGTCTTGGTTGGGTCTAAAACGAGGGAAGCTTGTTTGTAGTAAGTCTCAGCATTGGCCTTGATTTGCTCTTTGGTCAGCGGCGGGCGGGTGCTATTGCGGCCAGAGGGGTCTCCAATCAAGCTGGTGAAATCGCCAATCAAAAAGATGACGGTGTGACCCAAATCTTGCAATTGGCGCATTTTGTTCAATACCACGGTGTGGCCGATGTGAATGTCAGGTGCAGTAGGGTCTAGGCCAAGTTTGATGCGTAACGGTGTGTTTGTCGCTTCAGATTTGATTAATTTTTTGACCCAATCGGCCTGCGGCAACAGCTCATCAGAGCCGCGTAAGCTAATACCTAAGGCTTCTTTCACTTTGTCAGATACAGCGTTTGTATCAGTTTGTGAGCTATGTGATTGATTCATATAATAATTTTGCAAAGTTGATGGATGCCGCTATACTGTAGGATAGTGCCTACGTGCACCCCATTTTATCGTTGTCATTGATTTGCATTTCAATGGCGCTCATTCATTTACAACACGCCTTGTGAGTTTAAAAGATTTGACTAATTTTCAACTAAGCGCACAAGCTGCACAAGCTGCTCTAAACAGCACGTTAAACCGCGTCGTGCAAAGTGTTCACCAGCATCCCCATCGCTTAGCTGCCGCCGTTGCAACATTGTTGTTGTCTATGGGTGGTGGCGCGTTTGCGCTGGCCTCGATTGAGTCCAACAGTCAAGAAGTGGTTGTTCGTGAAATCCTAGAAAACCTTGACCTGCCTGAAGCGAAACAAACATTTGCTGCCCTGCCGGTTGCGCCATTAACGCTGTTTCGTTCCACCACCACGCGCTCTAATGACACTGCTGAGACGCTTTTGAAGCGTTTGGGCTTGTTTGACACCGCCGCCGCCGCGTATATGCGCAGCAACAAAGAGGTGTACCAGTCATTGTTGGGACGCACAGGTCGTCTCGTGTCTGTCGAAGCCAATGGCAGCCACAACTTGGTTAAATTGACAGCGCGCTGGATCAACAAAGACATCGACGACACCTTTCAGCGCTTGGTCATTGAAAAAACCGATGCAGGTTTTGTCTTCAGCCAAGTGACGGCACCCTTGCAATCAACGCAAGCTTTGGGAAGCGCAACGATCAGCTCGTCGCTGTTTGCCGCAACCGATGAAGCAAGTATTCCAGACCCCGTTGCCGTGCAATTGGCAGAAATTTTCTCGGGTCAAATCGACTTTCGCCGTTCTTTGCGCAAGGGCGACAGATTATCCGTGGTTTACGAAGATCTGCAGGCTGATGGCGAATCCATGCGCAGCGGCAAGGTGCTGAGCGCAGAGTTTGTTAACAACGGCAAATCAAATCAAGCTGTGTTGTTCCAAGACGGAACGACTAGCAGCAAGGGGCAGTATTACACGTTTGACGGCCAAAGCCTGCGCAAAGCTTTTCTAGCATCGCCACTGGAATTTACCCGTATGTCCAGCGGTTATGGTATTCGCGTTCACCCGATCACGAACGACAAGCGTGCACACAAGGGCATTGATTACGCAGCACCTACTGGGACCCCGGTTCGTACCGTTGGTGACGGTGTGGTTGAGTTTGCCGGCACACAGCGTGGCTACGGTAATGTGATTGAAATCAAGCATCGCGATGGTAAAAGCACGCTATTTGCCCATTTGAGCCGTATCGGCGTTACAAAGGGTCAAAAAGTTGAGCAGGGTGACATCGTTGGTGCAGTTGGCTCTACGGGGTTTAGCACTGGGCCACATTTGCACTTTGAATTCCGCATCGATGGCGAACACAAAGACCCGCTGACGATTGTTGCCGAGGGCGGTGGCGCCGCGCCTTTGAGTGCAGCCGCTAAGCCGGTATTCGACCGAGCTTCTGTCTTTATGCGCGGTCAGCTAGCGCAAGCAGCATCTGTGAGGCTAGCCAGCGCCGAATAAGCAAGATGTCCGAGCGCTTTATCGGCTTAATGTCCGGTACATCATTGGATGGCGTAGATGGTGTAGTTTATGATTTTGCTGGCCAATCACCCAAAGTCACAGCGTTCGCCAGTGCACCTTTTTCAGTTGAACTGCGCGCAGAGCTTTTAGCACTGAATTCAGCGGGCGGCAACGAGTTGCACCGCGCAGCCTTAGCCGCAAATGGTTTGACACGCGTTTACTCAGATGTTGTGAGCAAGCTTTTGGCGCAATCAAGTTTAAAAGCAAGTGACATAAAAGCAATAGGCGCGCATGGGCAAACCGTGCGGCATCGTCCCGGCGAGTTTGACGGCGCGGGCTACACCTTGCAGCTGAACAACCCAGCAATGCTGGCAGAACTCACACAGATTGATGTCGTCGCCGATTTTAGAAGCCGTGATGTCGCTGCGGGTGGCCAAGGCGCACCGTTGGTGCCAGCGTTTCACCAGGACATCTTTGCTAAGCCCAATGAAGCAGTCGCTGTGCTTAATATTGGCGGCATCTCCAACCTCAGCGTTTTGGGCAAAGTTGAACCCATGCTGGGCTTTGACTGTGGCCCAGGCAACGCGCTGATGGACTATTGGTGCCACTTGCACACCGGTCAGTTTTTTGACGCAGATGGCGCTTGGGCGGCCTCTGGACGGGTGAGCGATGCGTTGTTGAATCAACTCATGTCAGAACCATTTATCAATAAAGTGCCACCCAAAAGCACGGGTCGCGATTTGTTCAATGCCGCTTGGTTACAGCACAAGATACAGGGTTTTGCAGATATTACAGCCCAAGATGTACAAGCAACATTGACAGCATTCACCGCGTTGGCTTGTGCTGAAAATTGCAAACGTTATGCGAACTATTGCAAAACATTGATTGTTTGCGGCGGCGGAGCACTGAATGGCCATCTCATGCGGCGTTTACAAGCAGCTTTGCCAAACATGAATGTCGCAAGCTCGGAGGCGTTTGGGTTGCCACCCTTGCAAGTCGAAGCCGCAGCCTTTGCTTGGCTGGCACGCAAAGCCATTCGACGTGAAACAGCGAGTTTTAAAAGCGTAACGGGAGCACAAGGCTCCCGTATCTTAGGTGCGATTTACCCTGCTTAGGGCAAAATCTAAAGTGTTGATTAAACTGCTGAATTAAGCGCTGAAGCTTGAACCGCAACCGCAAGTGGTTGTAGCGTTCGGGTTTTTAATAACGAACTGCGCACCTTGCAAATCTTCTTTGTAATCAATCTCAGCACCGACCAAATACTGGTAGCTCATCGCATCAATCAGCAATGAGACACCGTTTTTAGACATGGTGGTATCGTCTTCGTTGGTGATTTCATCGAATGTGAAACCATATTGAAAACCTGAGCAGCCGCCACCTTGCACAAACACGCGTAGCTTCAAGTCAGGGTTGCCTTCTTCCGCGATCAAGTCTGCAACTTTAGCAGCAGCGTTGTCGGTAAAGACAATCGGCTCTGGCATTTGGGTTTGAATATTTTCTGCAACTGCGCTCATGGCGATCTCCTGTTAATGTTCAATTTCGAATTGAACGCAAATTTAATAACTAAGTAATTTTATCGGGAATTGCCATTACGTGCAAAAACACGCACTTTGTAAGGCAATTCATGGCGAGGCGGAATTATTGGTTGTTTGCTGCTAATTTAAGTGTGGTTTTCACGTCTGTATCAAGCCCTTGCAAGGTTGGTTGCAGTAAACCGGTAATAACCGCACCTTGATGCATTTCTAAGGCTTTGTAAAACACATCGCCCACAATTTGTGCTTTGGGTTGCAATTCGAGCATGTGGCTGGCGTGTACAGGGCCGTTGACGCGCCCATTCACAATCACATGGTCGGCAAAAATTTGCCCAGTCACTGTGGCTGACTCAGAAATCACCAAAATACTGGGGTGATCATCGTTAGAGCGAATATCGCCCGTGATTTCGCCGTCTACGCGCAAACCATCGGTAAATTTAAGGTTTCCCTCAATATGGCTGCCAATAGCGATCAAGCTCTTGATTGGCGGTTGCTTCTTTTTTGCAAACATAGGTTCTCCAAATTTTCTTATTCAACACAAAATGCTAAGTTCACGGAGCATTCGCGTATATTACAGCTTTATTGCCAAAACGGCTTTGGAAGTGTTGCCATCTAGCACTTTGGCGGAAACGGCTTTCACGATCACTTGCGCAGGTAAATCTACCAAACCGTCGGCGCGTTTATATTGGGTCAACTGTAAAGGTTGGGCGCCACCAGGCAGGCTCATGCTCCAAGGCTTGCCGTTTTGCAAGCCAGAAAATGTCAATTCCAGTTTGCCGTTAAATTCAGGTGCGTTTTTCAAAGGCTGAATCACCAAAGCTTGCCATTTGATTTGGTTACCACCGGCGAGTAGTTCCGCTTGTAAGCTGCGAATCGCCAAACTTTCGACGTTGCCGCTGGTAGTTAGCTTCTCGAAAAAGCCCAAATCGTCCCGAAGTGCACGGTTCTCAGCTTCTAGTTGTTTAAGTTGGTCATTAATTTTGTCTTTTTCAGCTTTTTCGCTGACTAGGGTCAAGCCAGAGGTATTGACGATAGAGATATTTTTGTCGTTGTCGGCGCGAAGCTGTGTCACTTCCGTACGTAGCTTGATCAATTCTTCTTGCGCGCCTTGGTCAAGGCCGGCAATGTTTTTGCCGAACTCAAACGCCCATAATCCAATCGCAGCAGAAAAGCCCAGCATCAACGCCAGCGCCACCCAGCGCAGAGGCCACGGCAATGCACCACGCACGGTCATGCTGGGGGCACTGATGGTTAGACGGCGGCGAAGCAAACGAAAACGCATGACAGATTATTAAGCAGGAATATAGAAATTAGTGAATTGACGCTTAAACAACAAAGCCGCAACAAGCATGACTTGTGCGGCTTTGTAACAGTTGCAAAATGCGACTGTTGTATTTTATCGCTTGCTAAACTGCTTGCGACGGCGTGCAGAACGCAAACCGACCTTTTTACGCTCAACTTCACGTGAGTCACGTGTCACGAAGCCAGCTTTCGACAGCTCAGGCTTCAAGGTCAAGTCATAGTCCATCAAAGCACGGGTAATACCGTGGCGTGTTGCACCCGCTTGGCCAGATTCGCCGCCGCCAGCTACGTTGACCATGATGTCAAACGTTTCTGCGTGGTTAGTCAACATTAGCGGTTGTTTCACGATCATGATGGAAGTCGCACGGCCGAAGTACTCGGCGATGTCTTTACCATTGACCTTGATTTGGCCTGAGCCTTTTTTGATGAAAACACGGGCGACGCTGGATTTGCGACGGCCGGTTCCATTGTTCCAATCACCGATCATTTTGCGGCTCCCTTGTTAGCGGCTTTGAAGGCATTGTCAGACATGCCTTGAATATCCAACACTTTAGGTTGCTGGGCCGTGTGTGGGTGCTCAGCACCACCGTACACTTTGAGTTTCTTGATCATGGCGTAGCCCAAGGGGCCTTTTGGCAACATACCTTTGACAGCTTTTTCCAAAGCGCGGCCAGGGTGTTTTGCTTGCATGTCTTTGAAGTTGGTTTGGTAAATACCGCCTGGATAACCAGAGTGACGGTAATAAATTTTGTCCAAAGTCTTGGCGCCAGTCACACGCAGGTGAGCAGCATTGATGATGACCATGTAGTCACCGGTGTCGACGTGAGGCGTATAAATGGCCTTGTGTTTGCCGCGTAAACGGAGAGCAACTTCGCTGGCTACTCGTCCGAGGACCTTGTCGGTCGCG
>JANPLX010000186.1:0-1529 GCA_031422495.1 Polaromonas sp.
TGAAAAAGCACGCGGTTGTCGGTGATGATTTTTTCGGCCTTGTCAAACTGACCACTGCCTTTTTGCGGATAACCGCAGCACAAATAGCCCGGTGGCAAGACCGTCTGCACGCCTGCATGCCACAGCATCGCCTGCGTCGCCAAACCGACTTGGCTGAACAAACGCTCGGAGCCGCAACCAGGGAAGTAAAACACGGCTTCCGACTCCGCATTCGTCCCTTTTGGGTTGCGAATAATCGGCACGTAATCGTTGTCTTCAATGTCCAACAAAGCTCGGGCTGATTTTTTCGGTAAACCGCCCGGCATTTTTTTGTTGATAAAGTGAATCACTTGCTCTTTGATGGGCGGCAAGCCAACGCTTGGGCGTGGTTTTGCGGTTTGCTTTTTAGCAAACGGGCGCAACACATCGTTGGCTAAGCGCTGCAATTTGAAGCCTACACCGACCATGGCGGTACGCATCAGTTTGATGGTGAGCGGATTTGTGGCATTCAAAAACGCCATCGCCAGTGCATTACCTGGGCGGAAGGTTTTTTTCCCCATCTTGCGCAGCAAATTGCGCATATTCATCGACACGTCGCCAAAATCAATATCGACTGGGCATGGCGACAAGCACTTGTGACACACCGTACAGTGGTCCGCCACATCTTCAAATTCTTGCCAATGCTTGATACTGATGCCACGGCGCGTTTGTTCCTCGTACAAAAACGCTTCGACCAATAAGGAGGTGGCCAAAATTTTATTACGCGGGCTGTACAGCAAGTTAGCACGCGGCACGTGAGTAGCGCAAACCGGCTTGCACTTGCCGCAGCGCAGGCAGTCTTTCACGCTGTCGGCAATCGCACCAATATCGCTTTGCGACATGATGAGCGATTCGTGCCCCATCAAGCCAAAGCTCGGTGTATAAGCATTACTCAGATCAGAATGCCAAGTTTTAGCTTCATCGTTCAATTTAACAGATGAATCAGCCCGTAGCCGACGTATTGATTGCTTAGGCTGCTCTGTTTTTTGTAGTGGATTGACTGCTAGTTCAGGGCGAATCAAGCTCTCTCGCAGGAGCTTGCCTTTGTTGAATCTGCCTTCTGGGTCGACGCGTTGTTTGTAATCTGCAAAGGGTTGCAACTCTGCATCCGTCAAAAACTCCAGCTTGGTAATGCCAATGCCGTGCTCGCCAGAAATCACGCCGTCTAAACTTCTCGCTAAGACCATGATGCGCGCCACCGCTTTGTGCGCAGTTTGCAGCATCTCGTAGTCGTCGCTGTTCACTGGCAAGTTAGTGTGCACATTGCCGTCGCCTGCATGCATGTGCAAAGCTGCCCAAACGCGCCCCTTAAGAACACGTTTATGAATCGCTGCGCATTCGTCCAAAATAGGCACAAAAGCAACGCCGGTGAATATCAGTTGCAGCTTGGCGCGAATATCCGTTTTCCAGCTGGCGCGCAAGCTGTGATCTTGCAATTTAGGGAAGAGTGACTCCACGTTTTGCAACCAGCTTTGCCACAAATGCCGCACATCGGTGATCAAAGCCAAAGC
>JANPLX010000187.1:0-5345 GCA_031422495.1 Polaromonas sp.
TTACCGCGGCGACCGCGAAAACCCTTAGCAAGGGCGATGATTTTTTTGTGACGGGCTCTGGCCGTTACACCACGTTTGACGCGAGGCATGTTAGTACTCCTTGTTCGTCGTTAATTAAATGCCTTGGCCGGGCAACATTTGTGACATACGGCCCATATCGGACTTATGCACTTCTGTTGATCCGCGCAGATGGCGTTTGTTTTTAGTGGTCTTCTTGGTCAAGATGTGACGTTTGAAGGCTTGGCCGCGCTTAACGGTGCCACCGGGACGAACGCGAAAACGTTTTTTCGCGCCACTTTTGGTCTTCATTTTGGGCATTTTCATGCTCCTTTTCTTTTGTGCTCGTGAGGCGTTTGCGAACCTACGCAAACTTGTTGGCCCCGAGCCACTTGTTAAGGGGCGAGTCGTTAAACCCACCACTTGTTAAGTAGCGAGATTTAACTCACTACTTTTGCGAAGGATTTTTACACCCTTCACGCATCGGCAAGTCTTTCAACTCGCCAAAATTCTTTATGCCGTCGTTACTGGCGCTGACGCTGGCGCAACGGGTGCAGCAGCTTGCGGTTGAACTTGAGGCTTAGGTGCTATTTTCTTCTTGCCTGGCGCGATCATCATGACCATTTGACGCCCTTCAAGCTTTGGAAACTGCTCCACCACAATCAAATCAACCAACTCATCGCGAATGCGATTGAGCAAATTCATACCAATCTCTTGGTGGGTAATTTCACGACCACGGAACCGCAGCGTTACTTTGACCTTGTCACCCTCTTCCAAGAAACGCTTGATATTGCGCATCTTGATGTTGTAATCACCATCGTCCGTACCCGGGCGAAACTTGATCTCTTTGATCTCAACCACCGTCTGCTTGGACTTCGCGTCAGCCGCCTTCTTTTGCTCTTGGTACTTGAACTTGCCGTAGTCCATCAAGCGACAAACCGGCGGAACCGCCGTGGCAACAATTTCAACCAAGTCAACATCGTATTCACCAGCTAATCTCAGGGCTTCCATGATGGAAACGATACCCAAGGGCTCGTTTTCTGGACCTGACAAGCGCACTTCTGGCGCCATGATTTCACGGTTTAAACGGTGTTTGCGCTCTTCACGTTGGCGACGATCACGAAATTCAGTAGCGATGGTTCAAATCCTTTAAAATTAACTAGCTATCACAATAATAGCAATACAGGCAACAAATACGCCGGCTAAAGCAAGTTTTAACCTCAAAAAAGGAATTTATTAAACTTATGCTTTAGTAGCAATGTCGTTAGCAAGTCTCGTTTGAAAGTCTTGTAATGGCATCACTCCGAGGTCAACATTGCCCCTCGCGCGCACTGCAACTGCCCCCGCTTCCATCTCTTTATCGCCGATAACGACGATATATGGCAGCTTTTGCATTGAATGCTCACGTATTTTATACGTAATTTTCTCGTTTCGTAAGTCTAAATTGACCCTAAACCCCTGATTTTGCAGTGTTTTTGCCACTTCTTTGGCATATTCGGCCTGCGAATCGGTGATATTGAGGATAGAAACCTGAACTGGCGCGAGCCAAAACGGCAAAGCGCCAGCGTGTTCTTCGATCAAAATACCGATAAACCGCTCCAAACTGCCCACAATCGCGCGGTGCAGCATGATGGGCTTATGGCGTGCGCCGTCTTCACCCACGTACTCACCATCTAAGCGTTCTGGCAGGTTGGGGTCAACCTGCATCGTGCCGCACTGCCATTCACGACCCAGCGCGTCTTTCAGCGTGTATTCGATTTTTGGGCCGTAAAACGCACCTTCGCCAGGCTGGTAAACAAAATCACAACCTGATGCTTTCAACGCCTCAGCCAAGGCGTTTTCTGCCTTATCCCAGCTTTCTTCGGTACCGATACGCTTTTCAGGTCGTGTAGAAAGCTTGTAGATGATGTTCGAGAAACCAAAGTCGGCATACACTTTTTGCAAGAGCGTGGTGAAAGCCGTGACCTCACCTTGGATTTGGTCTTCGGTGCAGAAAATATGTCCGTCATCTTGCACAAAGCCACGCACGCGCATGATGCCGTGCAACCCACCTGAAGGCTCATTGCGGTGGCATTGACCAAATTCGCCATAACGCAACGGCAAGTCACGATAGCTTTTCAAGCCTTGCTTATAGATCAACACATGCCCTGGGCAGTTCATCGGCTTGAGGGCGTAGTCACGCTTTTCTGATTCCGTCACGAACATGTTTTCTTTGTACTTGTCCCAGTGACCGGTCTTTTCCCACAGCGATTTGTCAATGATCTGTGGGCTTTTGACCTCTAAATAGCCATTGTCTTGATAAACCTTGCGCATGTATTGCTCGACCCCTTGCCACAAGGTCCAGCCTTTAGGGTGCCAAAACACGTTTCCAGGAGAAAATTCGTCAAGGTGGAACAAATCCAACTCGCGCCCCAGCTTGCGGTGGTCGCGCTTTTCAGCTTCTTCCAACATTTTCAAATGCTGTTGCAGCTCGTCTTTGCTGCCCCACGCTGTGCCGTAAATACGCTGCAACATCTCGTTTTTGTGGTCGCCGCGCCAGTAAGCGCCGGCCAGCTTCATCAGCTTGAAATGCTTCAATTTGCCGGTAGACGGCACGTGCGGGCCACGACACAGGTCTTCAAACGCGCCTTCTTTATAAAGCGACACGTCTTCGCCCGCAGGGATGCTGGCAATGATCTCGGCCTTGTAATGCTCGCCCAAGCTCTTAAAGTACGCCACAGCCTCGTCACGTGGCAACACGCGACGGGTCACCGCCTCGTCTTTGTTCGCCAGCTCGGTCATCTTCTTTTCAATCAACGCCAAGTCTTCTAAGGTGAATGGGCGTTTGTAAGAGAAATCGTAGAAAAACCCATGCTCAATGACCGGGCCAATCGTCACCTGCGCGTCGGGGAACAACTCTTTCACCGCATAAGCCAGCAAATGCGCCGTCGAATGGCGAATCACCTCCAACCCATCCGCGTCTTTGGCGGTGATGATGGCCAGCGTACTGTCTTTGTCGATGCTGAAACTCGTATCCACCACCTTGCCAGAACCTTCAGGATCGCCTGCGGCTCTGACCTTTCCCGCCAGCGCAGCCTTAGCCAACCCCGCACCTATAGACAAAGCAACATCCGCCACCGTGACGCTGCTAGCCTCGTAGTCACGTTTGGAGCCGTCGGGAAGAGTGATTTGAATCATGGGTAAATTGCAGTGGAGTCGTAAATAACCCATTATTTTACCCCAAGCCCGTTTTTACCCATCAAATATGACCCTAGGCGTCGTATTTATTGCCTTAGGTGCTATTTTATTTGTAGCAAATTGAAGTTCAAAGGGACTTGTTCCTCACTTTGAAAAAGGGGGGCTAGGGGGGATTTTCTTGGGCTATAGTGTGATTTTGCAGATTTTACAGAATACATTTTGTTAGGCATCAAGCATGAGCATTTCCATACTTCAGCACATGGTTCGCCGAGAGTCTGTCCTCTTACCTCTCACGGATGAAGAGTTAGAGGCTATCCAGTTATTTCAAATGAAAGCGCTGAATGTCGCCTCAGCAAAGAAGCTCCAAAATAGCATTCCTTTTTGCAGCGTCTCATTCAGTAGTGGCGACGGATCTGTTGCATCATTTAACTCGAACACACCAGAAATGGAAGAAATTGAAGTTTTGGCGCTTCGTTTTAGATTCTTCTTTGCAGACAAAGAACCAACGCATGTTTTCAAAATACTAAATTTACTTTCAAAGAAGGCGACTGATAAATGGGCAAAAAATTACATCTCTTATCTTAGATCATGGCATAAGGACTTCCTGTCGCTAACGCATGTATCCAAACAATTTGGATACCCAGTAAAAAACGAAGAAATCATAAATCTCTGGTTTAACGCAGAATTCTTTCATCAAGACAAAAACAAAAGAAACCAACTTAATCAGATCAATTCATTAATTTCGAAAGAGGCCTCCCTTTTTCAACTAAATACTGGACTTCGCCTCTGCATCTCCAACATTGAGAACATTTACAGAGTAATCCACAAAGTCACAGTTAACCATCAAATAATCTGCACTCCAAATCATCATTTCGAGCGAAATGTCTAACTCATTCGCACTCGCTCAATCCACGGGCACCCAAAGCTCGTACACTGGTAACGCTGTGAATCTTTGCACTTACTTATAAGGAGCACGTCACCATGATTCGTAAACTGCACCACAATGCGTATCGTTGCCGGGATTCAGAGCAGACGCGCGGGTTTTATGAGGGGTTTTTGGGGTTACCGCTGGCTGGGACGCTGGAGATCAACGAAACCAAAAGCGGGCGAATTACCGAGGTGCTGCACACCTTTTACCGGCTGGACGATGGCTCTTTCCTCGCGTTTTTCGAGGCTCCCGATATGCCGTTTGACTTCAAACCGCAGCACGATTTTGACATGCACATCGCGCTGGAAGTGGACGCATCGGTCATTCCGCAGATGATGGCCAAGGGCAAGGCAGCAGGAATTGAGACGCGGGGGGTGTCTGACCACACGTTTATCCATTCGATCTACTTCCGCGACCCGAACGGTTATGTGATTGAGTTGTGCGCCAAGCAAGCGGGACACGATGAGTCTATGAACCCTGTCACCAACGGGGCGCACGAGAAGCTAGAGCGTTGGACGACTGCTAAAAACCACTCAAATACGGCACTAGTCGGCGTATTTATTGCCTAAATTGCTATTTTATTTATAGCAAATTAAAGTTTGCTCTACTTAAAATTACCCAACGCCGAAATCAACGGACAACTGACTTGTCCATCGACACGACTACACTGGCCAATTAAGTCGATCAACGCAGCTTCAATCCGTTTCAAATCGGCCAGTTTTGCTTGTACGTCCTGCAATTTATGGCTGGCTTGTGTTCGCGCTTCGTCGCAATGCGTCCCATCTTCCAGTTTCAGCAGCTGTGCCACTTCGTCAAGGCTAAAACCCAGTTTTTGGGCCGATTTGATGAACCGTATGCGCCCTAATTCATAGCTGCCGTACCGGCGGATACTGCCGTTTGGCTTGGCAGGTTCGCCGACTAAACCCTTGCGCTGATAAAAGCGAACGGTTTCGATATTGACACTTGCGGCCTGTGCCAAGGCGCTTATAGTTAAATTTTCCATGTTTTTTCACTTTATCTGTTGACTCCGTACTTGAGTACGGAGATAAGATTACCCCATGAACACACATTTATCAAACAAAATCGAGGGTGATGGCGGTCGCAAAGCGCTGTATGCAGGGGGTGTAGCAGCGATTTTGGCTTCTGCTTGCTGCCTTGGCCCTTTGGTTTTACTCACCCTTGGGTTTTCTGGCGCATGGATCAGCAATTTGACAGTACTGGCGCCGTATCAACCAATTTTTAT
>JANPLX010000188.1:0-5171 GCA_031422495.1 Polaromonas sp.
CAGTCTCGATCGCCTGCATGATCAGGCTGAGCGCCTCTTCGTTCGATTGGAGGTCCGGCGCAAACACGATCATTCGTTCGGCAAAGGCAACAGCAGTTCCTAATTTTATTTCAGGCGCTTGTGCTTGCCACGCTTCCCAGTGACCCTTCACTTCGCGTATTGTTTGAGATGGGGGATTAACCTCAGATGTTTTAATGCCCCCTTTGCGTCTCTCTTCCGTTCTTATTTTTTTCACCATAGCACGCTCAACTCTCTCGCCTTTGGATATCCCATTTTGTTCAATACGAGCTAAGATTGATATGAAGTACCAGACATTATCTATTGGATGCTTTTTTAAGAAATTTTCGATGTCGATCGCCATGGGGTTCTTTATGCACCACAGCTCAGTCAACTCTTTCGCATTCTCGTCATCTGAAAGTTTTTTGATAGCTTTCACGGATGTTAATGCCTTACCCATGCGCGATAGATGAGCTACGTCATTTGACCAACGCGTATGCCAATACCGAGCAGGAAATGCAGAGCCTTGATTGTCGAAAACTCCATCAATCTTTGATGATTTAGAGTCATCAAAATATGCATCGACCTCATCATCAGTTAGTTCTAACTTACGAAGTTCTTCAAGAAGGTACTCATTTTCGATTTCATTTTTAGTCTGCAAGGTTTTAGCATTACTCATGTTTTATATTCCTGAATTCACTTTATGCGACAAGCTTTGGAAGCTGAATAATGATAGCGCCATGTCGTAATTGGTCTAAATAATCAGCCCATAACTGCATCATTTCAATTCGTTTTTGAACAAAGGTAGTCCGGTTGTACGCACGTCCATTGGCATCTTTAATAATATGCGCCAATTGCGCCTCAATTACCAATGGGTCAACTTCTAAAATTTCCGCAAGCATTGTCCGTGCTGTAGCGCGAAATCCATGAACGCTTTGTCTGTCTGGGCCATAGCCTAATGAGGCTAGTGCAGCACGTAAGGTGTTGTCACTGATGGGGCGGTCGTGAGCACGTTGTCCTGGGAACACCAGTGCGCCATGTCCAGTTTTATGATAAAGGTTCTTTAAAATTTCTACAGCTTGCTTCGGCAATGGAACTATGTGATCGTCACCATTTTGCTTGCCTTCTATTCGACGCTTCATTCGCATAGCTGGAATCGTCCAGATAGCTTTTTCCAAATCCAATTCCGCCCATGTCATTCCTCGGAGTTCCCCAGGTCGTTGGAATAACATTGGAGAAAGTTGCAAGGCAGCTTTTGTTCCCATTGAACCCTGATATACGTCTATCGAACGTAATAATGCGCCTAACGCCTTGGGTTCAATGATTGCAGCGAAATGCCTGCCAACGTGTTTGCTAAGTCCTTGTTTTAGACACGATGTTATGTCAACTTTTGCAGCACCTATGGCGACTGCGTATTTCCAAATACTTCTCGCAGTAGCTAAAACCCTATGAGCTACATCAAAAGACCCTCGTTCCTCAACCTTTCGTAAAACAGCAAGGAGTTGCTGTGGCTCGATTTCTGTCATGCGTAATGCTGAAAGATAGGGGTACAAATCTTTTTCTAGATTTCTCTGTTCACGAATGGCGTAGTGTCTACTCCAAGGAGCGTGCTTCTTTGCGTACCAATCCTGTGCAATAGCCTTGAACGTATCGCTGTCCAAAAAATTTACTTTTAGTAGCGCCTGTTTGCGAACCATTGACGGGTCTTTTCCGCCGTCTTTAATTTGCTTTTGAGCATCTCTAGCACTTCTAGCTTGAGCAAGGGAAATTTCTGGGTAACTGCCAAAACTGAAAAGTTTTTCTTTGCCTCGAATTCGATACTTCCATTGCCAACGCTTTGACCCGTTGGGGGTTACAAGCAGAAATAGTCCGCCTGTGTCATAGAACTTTTTCTGTTTTAAATCTGGCGGGCACTTCGCATTTTTGCATTCAACAATGGTCAACATATCAATTCCTTACTCAAAAAATGAACATGGAGCGATTGTTTAATGTGTAGCATCATCTGAAAACCCGTGTGCTTAGCAGACGTATGGTTTTTTTGGTACAGCTAGTGTCAAGTTTTCGCACTTGCATAGACCTCAAATAAGTCGTACCCCCAGTGAATACACCGTGTACCCCCGTTTGTACCCCACATTTTAGCTGGCTGTTAGCAAGCTTAATGGCACGTTCTTGGACGTCAACTATCGTAGCAGCCAATGAAAAAGGGAGTCCAGTAAATCTTACTGGACTCCCTTGGAATTCAAATTGGTCGGAGTACAAGGATTCGAACCTTGGACCCCCTGGTCCCAAACCAGGTGCGCTACCAGGCTGCGCCACACTCCGCCATGACTGTATTGTAACCCAAAAATAGGTGCAAAATCGGCAGCTTAGACTGAACTTGCGCGTAAAATCAACAACCATATGTCTGGCAATACCTTTGGCACCCTTTTCGCAGTCACCAATTTTGGTGAATCCCACGGAACAGCCATTGGCTGCATCATTGATGGTTGCCCGCCTGGGATGCCGCTCTCGGAAGCTGATATTCAGCCTGATTTAGACCGGCGTCGCCCAGGAACATCCAAGTTTGTAACACAGCGCAATGAACCTGATGCCGTCGAAATTTTAAGCGGCGTTTACGAAGGCAAAACCACGGGGACGCCGATTTGCTTGTTGATCAAAAACACCGACCAACGCAGCAAAGACTACGGTAATATTTTGGACACGTTTCGCCCCGGTCATGCTGATTACGCCTATTTGCACAAATATGGCCTGCGTGACCCGCGTGGCGGCGGCCGAGCCTCAGCGCGATTGACAGCGCCTATGGTAGCTGCTGGTGCGGTGGCTAAAAAATGGCTGGCTTCGCAATACAGCACCGTGTTTCGCGGGTGCATGTCGCAAATTGGCGATGTTGTTATTCCGTTTGAATCTTGGGAACATGTGCCAAACAATCCGTTTTTTGCGCCTTGTGCCGATGTCACCTACATTGAAACTTATATGGAAGAGCTGCGTAAATCAGGCGATTCCTGCGGTGCACGTATTCGCGTTTCAGCCAGCAATGTACCCGTCGGCTTGGGCGAGCCCTTGTTTGACAAGATGGATTCGGATATTGCTTACGCCATGATGGGTATCAACGCCGTAAAAGGTGTAGAAATAGGAGCTGGCTTTGGCAGCGTCACCCAACGTGGCACCACGCATGGCGATTCCCTATCACCACAAGGTTTTAAATCGAACAACGCTGGCGGCGTATTAGGAGGCATCACCACGGGACAAGATTTAGAAGTCTCTATTGCCATCAAACCGACCAGCTCTATCATTTCACCGCGAGAGTCGATTGATTTGGCTGGAAACTCAGCCACCGTCATCACCAAAGGTCGCCACGACCCCTGCGTCGGTATTCGCGCAACTCCCATAGCGGAAGCAATGTTAGCTTTGGTCGTCATTGAACATGCTCTGCGCCAACGTGCTCAATGTGGCGATGTAGTGGTTGCCAGCCCAGCCATTGCTGCGTCTGCTCCCAAGCTTTAAATCTAGAACTTTGCAAGTTCATGGATCATGCTGCGCCTGTAACTAAGCGGCAGTTGCTGCCTTTTGCAGCGCTATCCGCCAGCTACTTTGCACATATCGGTTTTTTCAACCCGTATTTGCCGCTGTGGCTCAAAGACATGGGCTATAGCATTTTCGCCATCAGCGTGTTCACCTCGATCCAAGCCACCACACGCTTGTTTGCACCTTACGGCTGGGGTTGGTTGAGCGACCACACCGGTGAACGTGTCAAGCTACTGCGTTATGGTGCAACTGTTGCCTTGCTTAGTGCATTGGGCTTGTGGTTTGACTTTGGCTACCTTTGGCTTGGCGCAGTATTACTTGTCATGTTTACCCACACCAGCGCCATGATGCCGATGAGTGAGGCGGCGATGGCGCATTTAGTCAGCCAAGGCGGTGCGTTTGATGCCAAGCGCTATGGTCGCGTACGATTGTTTGGGTCTATGGGTTTTTTAGCTACCGTGTTATTGGCAGGCGCATGGTTTGAGCAATTTGGCATGTCGCATTTCCCTGCTTGGACAGTGCTGACCTTGCTGGCAGTCGTTATTAGCGTTTGGATGTTACCTAATCTTAAAGAAGCGGTGCCATCGCATGAAGAGAAAGTCAGTGTTTTACCGATTTTGAAACAAGCACCTGTGCGCTGGTTTTTTGCAGGATTGTTTTTCCATGTGCTGTCGCACATTGGTATTTATGTATTTTTCTCCTTGTACCTTGATGCTTTGGGCTATAGCAAAACGACCATTGGTATGTTGTGGGCGGTTTCAGTGGTTGTTGAAATATTTTGGTTTTATAACCAAAGCCGCTGGTTGCCAAAATTCAGTCTATCTGCATGGATGATGGTTTGCGCAGCAATCATGGTACTGCGCATGGGCATAACCGCCAGCAGCGCATCGGTGATTATTTTGTTGGTGTTTGCACAAATGCTGCATGCGTTTACATTTGCGACGCATCATACGGTTTGTATCGCCATGTTGTCACACCATTTTCCAGGACGACTGCGCGGCCGAGGACAGGCGCTATATACCGTTATTGGCTACGGTTTTCCAGGTGTATTGGGTGGTTTAGTAGGCGGTTTAATAAGCACAAAATACGGTATAGCTGGCGTATTTTATGCTTCTATTGCTACAAGTTTAATAGCACTTATCTGTGCTTACAAAGTATGGAAGCACCATCTTAACGATGCTATGCCCATTTCAGTGACCTAGGATTTTAGATAAAAACTCTTTGGTACGGGGTTGGCGGTTTTCAGGGTGACCAAAAAAGTCATCTTTGGTGCAGTCTTCCAAAATTTTTCCGCCAACATCCATGAAAATCACCCGGCTGCCAACTTTCTTGGCAAAACCCATTTCGTGCGTCACGCACATCATGGTCATGCCTTCATTGGCCAAGCCCATCATGACATCTAATACTTCGCCGACCATTTCAGGGTCTAGTGCTGAGGTAGGTTCATCAAACAGCATCGCAATCGGATCCATGCTCAATGCGCGCGCAATGGCAACGCGTTGCTGCTGACCACCTGATAGCTGGCCAGGGAATTTATCTTTATGTGCCATCAAACCAACACGATCAAGGTACTTCAAGCCGTGGGTTTTGGCTTCTTCAGCGCTGCGGCCAAGTACTTTAACTTGAGCAATCGTCAAATTTTCAGTCAC
>JANPLX010000189.1:0-4437 GCA_031422495.1 Polaromonas sp.
TATTTCATAGTTATTTGATTTATTTAGATAATTGAATTATACTGTACAGATAAACAGCATTTAAATTCATCTCTTTTTACCATGCAAATATGACTCCAGCCAGCGTATTCATTTCCTAAACAGCTACAAATAATATAGCACCCATGTCCAAACCCAAGCCAAAAGCCATCAACCCCGCCGAGATCGTTCCTGATTTACCGCTAGAGACAGGCACGTTCGTCAGCTACCCGAACTCGCCGTTTGAGTTGTACCAGCCGTATCCGCCGGCGGGCGATCAGCCGCAGGCGATTGACAAGTTGGTGGAGGGGGTGAATGACGGGGAGGTGTTTCAGACGCTGCTGGGGGTCACGGGGTCGGGCAAGACGTTCACGATGGCCAATGTGATTGCGCGGCTGGGGCGGCCTGCGATTGTGTTTTGCCACAACAAGACGTTGGCGGCGCAGTTATACAGTGAGTTTCGTGAGTTTTTCCCGAAGAACGCGGTGGAATACTTCGTCAGCTACTACGACTATTACCAGCCCGAGGCCTATGTGCCGCAACGCGATTTATTCATCGAAAAGGACTCGGCCATCAACGAGCACATCGAGCAGATGCGGCTGTCGTGCACCAAAAGCATTTTGGAGCGAAGAGATGTGGTGATTGTGGCCACGGTGTCGGCCATTTACGGTATTGGCCAGCCCGAGGCGTACCACAAGATGATCATGACGCTGCGCACGGGCGACAAGCTGAACCAGCGCGACGCCATCATCCAGCTCATCCGCATGCAGTACAAACGCAACGACATGGACTTTTCGCGTGGTACGTTTCGGGTGCGGGGCGACACGATTGACGTGTTTCCGGCGGAGCATTCGGAGATGGCGATACGCATCGAGATGTTTGACGACGAGATCGAGTCGCTGCAGCTGTTTGACCCGCTGACGGGCAAAATCCGGCAAAAAATCCCGCGTTTCACGGTCTACCCGAGCAGTCATTACGTCACACCGCGTGACCAAGTCGTTACCGCCATTGAAACCATCAAAATCGAGCTGGCCGAGCGGATTT
Organism: Polaromonas sp.; assembly: GCA_031422495.1. Taxonomy (GTDB): domain Bacteria; phylum Pseudomonadota; class Gammaproteobacteria; order Burkholderiales; family Burkholderiaceae_C; genus Aalborgiella. Next base: position 1,042 of record JANPLX010000189.1, read on the forward strand.
CGCACTTCGTGAAAGAGGGCAAACTGGTCGAAGCGCAGCGAATCGAGCAGCGCACGCGGTTTGATTTAGAGATGCTGACCGAAGTCGGCCACTGCAAAGGCATTGAAAACTACTCGCGGCACCTGAGCGGCTCCAAACCCGGCGACCCGCCATCGACGTTAACCGATTACATGCCCAAAGACGCGATGATGTTTGTGGACGAAAGCCACGTCACCATCGGACAGTTTGGCGCGATGTACTTGGGCGACCGTTCGCGTAAATCAACACTGGTGGAATATGGCTTTCGACTCCCGAGTGCCATGGACAACCGGCCGCTGAAGTTTGCCGAGTTTGAGACCAAAATGCGCCAGGTCGTGCTGGTCTCGGCCACCCCGTCTAACTGGGAAAAAGAACACGCCGGGCAGGTGGTCGAGCAAGTCGTGCGGCCGACCGGTTTGGTGGACCCCGAAGTCGAAGTGCGCCCTGCGACCAGCCAGGTGGACGATGTGCTGCAGGAGATTCGGATTCGCGTTGAAAAATCAGAACGTGTTTTTATTACGACCCTGACCAAGCGCATGGCCGAGCAGTTGACGGATTATTTGGCAGACAACGGTGTGAAGGTGCGTTATTTGCACAGCGACATTGACACCGTAGAACGGGTCGAGATTCTGCGCGACTTGCGGCTTGGCGCGTTTGACGTGCTGGTCGGAATCAACTTGCTGCGCGAGGGCTTGGACGTGCCCGAGGTCAGCTTGGTGGCGATTTTGGATGCGGACAAAGAGGGCTTTTTGCGGTCTGAACGGTCATTGATTCAAACGATCGGCCGCGCCGCCCGTAACCTGAACGGCCGCGCCATTTTGTACGCCGACAAAATCACCGATTCCATGCGCCGCGCTATGGACGAAACCGAGCGCCGCCGCAACAAACAAATCGCCCATAACTTGGCCAACGGCATCACGCCGATGAGCATCAACAAGAAGATCAAAGACCTGATTGACGGCGTTTACAGCGCCAAAGCGGGTGCCGAGATGGAGCGCTTAGAAAACGACGCCATGAATCGCGCCAAGGTGGAAGACATGTCCGAAAAAGACATCAGCCGCGAAATCAAGCGTCTGGAGAAGCTGATGATGCAGCATGCCAAAGATTTGGAGTTTGAGAAGGCGGCCAATGTGCGGGACCAGTTGCACATTTTGAAAGAGCAGGCGTTTGGCTCGCCTGGTGTGGACAATATTGTGTCGATTGCGAGATAAATCCCCCCTAGCCCCCCTTTTTCAAAGTGGGGAATAAGTCAGAAGAAGTGATCTTGGCGCTAGTCTTCCCACTTTGAAAAAGGGGGATTGAGGGGGATTTGACAATCCATACTTGACCACTACGTTATTTATTGAACTAATCAGTATCAATTTAACTCATACAGGAGTAGAATGAAATCAGTCGGGAACTTATTTGCGTATTACCCGACTAATTAACTCTACTTCTGTTATACTTGACTTAATTACTCGGCAAAGACCTGCATTTTCATGAGAAGCAAGGGTTTACACCGAGCTAACCACTAGGAAACTGTTATGAGACTCACAACCAAAGGCCGTTTTGCCGTTACCGCGATGATAGATTTAGCCCTGCGCCAAACCAATGGCCCAGTCACCCTAGCGACCATCAGCGAGCGCCAACATATTTCTCTGTCTTATTTAGAGCAACTTTTCGGCAAGTTGCGCCGTGCACAGTTGGTCGAATCGACCCGTGGTCCAGGCGGAGGTTACACCTTGGCGCGCAATGCCGCTGACATTTCGGTGACCGACATCGTGACGTCGGTGGATGAACCACTGGACGCCACCCACTGCGAAGGCCGTGAAAATTGCCATGGAGAAGGTACGGGCAAATGTATGACGCACGACTTGTGGACCTCGTTGAACAGTAAAATGACGGAGTTTTTAGATTCCGTATCGCTGCAAAAACTGATGGACGACCACCACGCTAAAGGTGGTGTAGAAACTGTCAGCGCTCCGCTCACCAAGCGTGGTATTTCTAGTATGCCGATACAAAAACCAATCCGCACGAATGCGCCGAACTCAGTGTTCGCATTGGGTGCGATGTATGCGGCTAAGGCGTAATGACTTGCTAAATCGTTTAATCGCGAATTCGCTATATTTTTTATAGCTAATTAAGCAATAGATACGCCGGCTAGAGCAGATTTTTATATGAATTTAATGTATTTCGACTCATTTTAGTCAGTTTTATTGAATATTGAGTACCAACATGGACGCTACCCCTCACTTCCCAATCTATTTAGATTACAGTTCCACCACGCCTTGCGATGGACGCGTCGTTGACGCGATGATTCCTTGGTTGCGAGAGCATCACGGCAACCCGGCTTCACGCAGTCATGCCTGGGGTTGGGAAGCGGAAGCCGCTGTTGAAAAAGCGCGATGCCACATTGCTGATTTAATTGGTGCAGATCCGCGTGAAATCGTTTGGACCAGCGGAGCTACCGAGTCTAATAATTTGGCTATCAAGGGCGCAGCTGGTTTCTACAAGACCAAAGGTAAGCACATCATCACCGTGAAAACCGAGCACAAAGCCGTGCTGGATACCTTCCGTGAACTAGAGCGCCAAGGTTTTGAGGCGACTTACCTTGATGTGAAAGAAGACGGATTGCTTGATTTAGAAGTCTTCAAAGCCGCGATTCGTCCAGATACGATTTTGGCTAGTGTGATGTTTGTCAACAATGAAATCGGCGTGATTCAAGACATGACCGCGATTGGCAATATTTGCCGCGAAAAAGGCATTATTTTCCACGTTGACGCCGCGCAAGCGACCGGGCGGATTGACATCGATATGTCTAAATTGCCTATCGATTTGATGAGCTTGACCTCACACAAGACCTACGGCCCTAAAGGAATCGGCGCTTTGTACGTGCGCCGCAAACCGCGCGTTCGCTTGGAAGCGCAAATGCATGGCGGTGGTCACGAGCGCGGTATGCGTTCAGGTACGCTGCCTACACACCAGTGCGTGGGTATGGGTGAGGCGTTTCGCATTGCCAAGCTAGAAATGCACGCTGACAATGTGCGTATTCGTGCCCTGCACGAGCGCATGTTGAACGGTTTAAAAGACATTGAGCAGGTGTTTTTGAACGGCAACGCCGACAAACGCATTCCGCACAACTTGAACATGAGCTTTAACTATGTTGAAGGCGAGTCCTTAATCATGGGTATCAAAGGCTTGGCGGTATCGTCTGGTTCAGCCTGTACGTCAGCGTCTTTGGAGCCAAGTTACGTGCTGCGCGCCTTGGGTCGCAGCGACGAATTGGCGCACAGCAGTTTGCGTATGACGATTGGCCGCTGGACCACAGAAGCAGAAATCGACTACGCCGTAGACACCATCAAACTCAACGTCGCGAAACTGCGCGACCTGAGCCCGCTG
>JANPLX010000190.1:0-6362 GCA_031422495.1 Polaromonas sp.
GCGGCTGGCCCTGACTGGAGTTTGATCATTACCGGACCAAGCATTGTGGTGCCGCCAGCCCCAGCGCAAGTAGCACCAGTGCGTGTAGCGCCTATCGTCGTAGCGCCACCAGCGCCTCAATCTCAAACTGCGCCGGTGCAAGGTGGGTATCGCCAGGATTTGGGATGGGAGCGCGACCGCGATCGTCAATACCAAGACCGCTTTCAAGAGCGTTTCTTGGAGCGTGAAAACTACTATTTAGAGCGTGAACGAGCTTTTATTGCGCGTGAAACCGCATTTTTAGAGCGCGAGCGCCAACGCCAGCTCGTGGTTGAAAACAACCGCGCTGCAGCAGCCGCTATCAACGACCGCCAAGACGCACAGCTTGACCAAGTGGTTGAGGGCGTCAACACGGGCCGCATCACTCGTGAACAGTTCAGCGCCATCATGGTGCAACAAAGAGAAATTAAAAACAAAGAACGCGAGTTTTTGAAAGATGGTTTTTTAGCGCGTGAAGAATACGAAGCACTGCAAGCTGATTTGGATCGTGCCGATCAAGCGATTCGCTACGCTGGTCGTGGTCGTCTACAACCACGTGAGCGGATTTATTACCCGCAGAATCGTTGATGTGATCTAGTTTTTCTTCCCGTATCGCCTGAAAGCCGCAAAACCTAAAAATCTTGCGGCTTTGTTATTTCTAAGTTTAAATATATAATCTAGGTTAATCCGAGGAGCGATGCAGTTCAAAATAGTTGAACGAGGCTCGGACAGCATGCTAGTTTGAAGCCCCTATGTTCACCTGCACTGCACCAACCGCGCTCACCCACTGTTCTGTGAGGTGAGTTCTCCAAAAAGAATTTTCCAAATTGCCACAGTGGTAAGTCTTAAACTTATTGAGTTATTTAATTAACTTTAATTATTTGGAGTGAGTATGAAACCGGTCGCAAAATCGAAAACTACTGCAGCTAAGTCTGCATCTAAACCTGTATCTAAGCCTACATCAGCAAAAGATATTGTCAAAGCAGTTGTAGCTGCTGCCAAGCAAGACTACGCCGTTGCCGACATGAGCCTTGCCGCTTTTGGCCGCAAAGAGCTGAACATCGCCGAAACAGAAATGCCAGGCTTGATGTCTATCCGTGAAGAGTTTGCCAAAGCGCAGCCCCTCAAAGGTGCGCGCATCACGGGCTCTTTGCACATGACGATTCAAACGGCTGTGTTGGTAGAAACTTTGCAAGCTTTGGGCGCGGAAGTGCGTTGGGCATCATGCAATATTTATTCGACACAAGACCACGCCGCCGCCGCTTTGGTTGCTGCTGGTACGCCTGTGTTTGCCTACAAAGGCATGAGCTTAGATGTGTATTGGGATTACACGCACCGCATTTTTGAATTCACGGGCAAAAAAGGTACGGCTGGCGAAGGCCCGAACATGATTTTGGACGACGGTGGCGATGCTACTTTGTTGATGCATTTGGGCACACAAGCTGAGAAAGACCTCAAAGTCATCTCTAAGCCAGGCAGCGAAGAAGAGATTTGCTTGTTCAACGCGATCAAAGCAAAACTAAAAGTTGACCCAACTTGGTACAGCCGCCGACTGAAAAACATCATGGGCGTGACGGAAGAAACCACCACGGGCGTGCTGCGTTTGAACGAAATGTCTGTCAAAGGCACTTTGAAAATTCGTGCGATCAACGTGAACGACTCTGTGACTAAGTCAAAATTCGACAATCTGTACGGCTGCCGTGAGTCATTGGTTGACGCGATCAAGCGCGCGACTGATGTGATGATTGCTGGCAAAGTAGCCGTCGTAGCTGGTTACGGCGACGTGGGCAAGGGTTCGGCACAAGCATTACGTGCACTCGCCGCTCAAGTTTGGGTGACTGAAGTTGACCCGATCAACGCGCTGCAAGCTGCAATGGAAGGCTACAAAGTCGTGACCATGGAATACGCAGCCGACAAGTGTGACATTTTTGTATCCGCTACCGGCAACAAAAACGTCATCACCTACAAGCACATGGACGCGATGAAGAATAACGCCATCGTTTGCAACATTGGCCACTTTGACAACGAAATCGACGTTGTATCGCTTGCCAAGTGCAAGTGGGAAGAGATCAAGCCGCAAGTTGATCACGTGATTTTCCCGAAGAACGGCAAAAAGCCGTCCAAGCGCATCATCTTGTTGGCGCAAGGCCGCTTGGTGAACTTGGGCTGCGGCACCGGCCATCCTAGTTTTGTGATGTCTTCTAGCTTTGCGAACCAAACGATTGCACAAATCGAACTGTTCACCAAGCCAAAAGAATACAAAATCGGCAAAGTGTATGTATTACCAAAGCATTTGGACGAAAAAGTCGCACGTTTGCACCTGAAAAAGGTGGGCGCTGTGTTGACTGAGTTGACCACTGAGCAAGCTAACTACATTGGCGTGAACAAAGCCGGCCCTTACAAGGCTGATACTTACCGCTATTAATTCGCTTGATTGACGTCTAAATAACGTTAATAAATGCTATTATTACAATAGCGCTACTGGCAATAAATACGCCGGCTAGCGCTATTTTTATCTCTAAAATAACTATTTCATGCGTGCAGATCAACTTCTCGTTCAACGTGGCCTAGCCAGTACCCGTGCGCAAGCGCAGCGGCTGATAGCCAGCGGTGTGCAGTGGCTCAAACTCAGCCACCACCACACGGCTCAGGGAGCGACTAGCAGCGCGGAGATCGGCGCATCTTCAAACGCCGCAAGTTCAACACTAAGCTCGACACTTTACTGGCAACGCATTGCCAAAAATGGCGATATCTTGCCAGATGACGCGCAAATTGAATTGCTCAACGATGCCGAAGCCCGCTATGTTTCACGCGGTGGTTTGAAGCTGGAAGGCGCATTAAAATCCCTTGGCCTGTCAGTAAAAGGCAGTACTTGCTTAGACGTGGGGCAATCAACGGGCGGATTTACAGATTGTCTACTCCAGCAAGGCGCAACGCGAGTCGTTGGTGTGGACGTTGGCTTTGGTCAATTGCACGATAAGCTGCGATCAGACGAACGTGTCCTGTGCTTTGAGCGTGTGAATGCACGTGAGCCTGGGGTGATTGCAGCTGAGATTGCGAAACTTCTTGCAGGCGATGAGGAAGCGGATATTGATTCAGAGTTTGACAATGATGATAACTATGGTGAAGGCTATGATGAAGCCAAATTTACTCCTAAAAATATAGCTGCTCAGGCAGAAAATACGCCGGCTACAGCCATAAATTCAGTTCTAAATAACGATATCTTCGAACCTGATTTTGTCACTGAATTCGACTTGATCGTCGGTGACTTGTCGTTCATCTCCCAAACCCTCGTTTTACCCGCCATCGCACCTTTGCTGAAGCCAAACGGTTGCATGGTCATGCTAGTCAAACCGCAGTTTGAGCTGAATTTTGGTCAAGTTGGCAAAGGAGGCATCGTACGTGAAGCGGCTTTGTACGAGCAGGTTGAAAAGCGTGTGCGTGAAGCTTATACAGAAGAAGGTTTAACGGTTCATGCTTGGTTGGAATCACCCATTCAAGGGGGCGACGGTAACCGTGAGTTTTTCATTCACGCATCAAAAGCAAAATAAAATAATGTTGAGAAAATCAGTATGACAACTCATTTACCCGTCAGTTTAGAATTTTTTCCACCTAAAACGCCAGAAGGTTTCGACAAACTGCGCGTGGTTCGCCAAGCTCTATACACCCTGAAACCCGATTTTTGCTCTGTAACCTTCGGCGCTGGCGGCTCAACGCAAGCCGGCACGTTTGGCACGGTCAATGAAATTTTGGCGGAAGGTGTGGATGCTGCATCGCATTTCTCCTGCGTTGGTGCAACCAAAGCGACTGTACTAGAGCAATTGGCTACATTGAAAGCCAACGGCGTTAAACGCTTGGTGGCACTGCGTGGCGATTTGCCCAGCGGCTACGGCGCAGGTGGTGAGTTTCAATATGCCAGTGATCTCGTTGCTTTTATCCGCTCTGAAACGGGCGATACTTTTCATCTAGAGGTCGCCAGCTACCCTGAGGTGCACCCACAAGCAAAGTCTCCAGATGCTGACATGCAAGCCTTTGTAACCAAGGTCAAAGCAGGGGCGGATTCGTCCATCACCCAGTATTTTTATAATGCAGCGGCCTACTTTCACTTCATAGAACAGTGTGCCAAGCAGAACATCACCATTCCAGTGATTCCAGGCATCATGCCCATCACCAGTTCAACGCAGTTGATGCGTTTTTCTGACGCTTGCGGCGCTGAGATTCCACGCTGGATTCGCCTGCGACTGAACGCTTTTGGCGACGATACCGACTCTATCAAATCCTTTGGGTTGGATGTGGTGAGCAGCTTGTGCGAAGAGCTGATCAAAGGCGGTGCGCCCGGGATTCACTTCTACACTATGAACCAAAGCGCTGCGACGCTGGCGATTTGCAAAAACTTGGGCTTTTAAACCCGTTGACATACCCAATTTAAAACCTCATTTAAAACCCATTTTTTAGTAACTAGCGAGTGCGTCATTTACACTCGCAAAATGGCTACCAATTTAAACGGGCAACTCGTCGTTGCTATTTCATCCCGCGCTTTGTTCGATTTTGAGCAAGAAAACGAAGTTTTCGAGCAAGGCGATGATCGCGCTTATATGGACTTGCAGCTGTCCAAGCTTGACGAGCCAGCCAAGCCAGGCGTGGCTTTTTCATTGGTTAAAAAACTTCTTGCATTCAATTCTGATGACATCAAGCGTGTCGAAGTCGTCATCTTGTCACGCAATGACCCAGTGTCAGGTATGCGGGTTTTCAGGTCAGCACAGCATTACGGATTGGCTGTGCAGCGCGGCACGTTCACCCGTGGTCAGCCACCGTGGCGCTACCTCAAACCGCTGCATGCGAACTTATTTTTATCAACGCATTTGAGTGACGTTCGCGCCGCCTTAGAAGCGGACGTACCCGCAGCGCAGGTCTACCCCCAATCCACCCACGCCAGCAGCGCCCACCCGAACGAAGTGCGCATTGCTTTTGATGGCGATGCGGTACTTTTCAGCGACGAAGCTGAGCGTGTGTTTCAAGAACACGGTTTATCGGCTTTTCAGCAGCATGAAAAAGACAATGCCAACTTACCGCTGAGCGGTGGCCCGTTCAAACCCTTGTTGGAAGCTTTGCACCGCTTGCAGCAGGAAGGGACGCCATCCATGCGGCTGCGCACCGCCCTCGTCACCGCCCGCAGCGCCCCAGCGCATGAGCGAGCGATTCGCACCTTGATGAACTGGAATATCGAGGTTGACGAGGCCATGTTTTTAGGTGGTTTGGCCAAAGGTGAATTTTTGCGAGAGTTCGAACCGGATTTTTTCTTCGATGACCAAACTGGCCACGTCAACTCTGCCGCCATGCATGTGCCGTCTGGGCACGTTGCCAGTGGCGTATCAAATATATAAAAAGTTTTAGGAACTGGAATGCAATTCATAGCCAAATTCAAATCCTTTAATGCCTTTGTCAAACGCGTTGTCAAACTGGCGATGCCTTATTTCAAGTCAGAGGAAAAATGGAAAGCACGTGGCCTACTGCTTGCCATCATCCTGTTGAATTTAGGCACCGTCTACATGGCGGTTCAGTTCAACGACTGGAATAGGGTTTTTTACGATGCGCTGCAGGCAAAAGATGAACCTGTCTTTTGGCAGCAATTAACGCGTTTCACTTACCTTGCTTTTGCCAGCATTGCGATTGCAGTGTATAAGTTTTACCTCACACAAGTGTTAGAAATGCGATGGCGCAAGTGGATGACGACGCATTATTTACAGCGTTGGCTAAACAACCAAACTTTTTACAAGCTAGAACTAACACGTTTTGCCAAAGCCCAGTCTGACAAAAGTGCACTCAACACAGACAATCCCGATCAACGTATATCTGAAGATGTGAACCAATTCACCACGCAGACTGTGTCCTTGTGCATGGGTTTACTCAATTCTGTGGTCACTTTGGTTAGTTTTGTAGGTATTCTTTGGGCGTTGTCAGGCGCTTTTTCTTTCGCTTTTGGTGGCACCAGCTACACCATTCCGGGATACATGCTATGGGCTGCAGTGATCTATTGTGTGGTGGGCAGTGTGCTGACACATTACATCGGTAGATCACAAATTAAATTAAACTTTTTCCAACAAAAGTATGAGGCAGATTTTCGTCACCATATGATTCGGGTTCGCGAATACAGCGAATCCATCGCCTTGGATAAAGGCGAAAAAGTTGAGAAAACACAGCTAGATAAACGGTTTACAACTGTTATCAGCAACTACCTGAAACTCATCAAAGCGCAGAAAAACTTGATTTGGTTTACTAGTTTTTTTGGTCAAGCAGCTATTATTTTTCCGTTTCTCGTAGCGTCACCACGTTTTTTCAGTGGT
>JANPLX010000191.1:0-5423 GCA_031422495.1 Polaromonas sp.
AAAGCTGCTGACCAAGTGATGCTGACCGCCGAGCAACTCTTTCGATCATTTAATTCAAAAACAGACAATTCGCCACATTTGCTCGAGCGGATTGCTTTAGATGCGCACATGGTGATTGGTTTGACGGCAATGGCTTCAACCGACCAACCGCACACAACCTATGCTTCATTTATCGTTACTTCTGGTGGCGCCTGCCATTGGACGCATGTGGGTGATTCTAGAATTTATCATTTCCGCAACGAGCTTCTCGTTCATCGCTCTAGCGATCATTCGTACGTTCAATCTTTGGTAGATAGCAAAGAAATCACGTCCGCACAAGCTGTAAATCATCCGCAATCCAACATTTTGACCCAATGCTTGGGTAGTAAGGTAACGCCCAAAGTGTCGCACCATAGCATTGGCAAATTACACAGCGGTGATGTGGTGATGGCCTGTAGCGACGGTGTTTGGCCTTACTTCAGCGATACAGAAATGGGCGCAATACTTGAAAATTGCAACCCCAGAGAAGCCACCGAATTGATCATCACGACGGCACGCTCTAGGAGCCGTAAACGCGGCGATAACTTGTCTATTGCCATTGTAAAATACAGCTAAAACGGAGAATCCGTAATTCTGACTTTTCCGTTATCTAGCGATCTCAGCCACGGATGGTGTGGGTAAGGATGCAGATTTTGGCTTCGTTTTAGCAGCTTGTTTTTGCACCAATTCATTTTTATGTGCTTCGGCCTGCTGTAACTTCTTAGTGTAGCTTGCCGTTTGAGCGCTCGATTGCGATTGCTTGTTAGCCCGCAATTGCGCTTTTTTCTGATTTGCAGCCACCTTTTGATTTGCTTCTGTAACACGCTTATTCGCAGCATTGAGACGTTGTTGCTCGTCCCTTGGCATTTTCTCAATGCGAGTTTTTGGCTCTTTTGTAATTTTTGCAGTTTTAGGTTTTTTATCTAGATTTTCAGCACTTTCTGATTTCAAGAATGCTGAAGATTCTTTAGATTTATTTGTTACATCAGACTTCTCTTTGCTGTCTTTTTTTTCTTGAAATGCTTTTTCTTTTTGCGAACGAAGCTGATTGTTTAGTTCAAGCTCTCGGCGCTTGGTATCGTTTAAGGCGGCTAACTTCTCAGTTTTGACGTCTTTGAGACAACTGCTCACCGCAAATTTTTTGTAACAAGCGCCTTCTTGTAGTTTCGATTTTGCTTCAATTGCTAATTTTTCTTGCTTAATCTTGGCTAATTCTGTTGTCACATTTGATCCAAGTGGATTGCTTGTATTTTCAGAAGTAATTTGAGCTGTGGCCGTCGCATTATATGCCTGAATAGCTATTAAAAATATAGCAATTAAAATAGCATATAAAGTTTTCAAAGTCATTAAAGCGTGAAAAAAATATTTCATATCAAATTTGTATCAACCAAACGACGTTCCAAATTCAAATACTCAACCGATTGCATTTCACTGATTCTAGAAACGGTTCTAGGAAATTCATGTGCCAGCGGGCCCTCTGTGTATAACGCGTCAGGTGCAACCTCAGCTGACATGATAAGTTTAACGCGCCTGTCATACAACACATCAATCAACCAGGTAAAGCGCCGTGCTTCACTGGATAAACGTGGCGGCATAGAAGGAACATCGCTGAGTAACACAGTGTGAAACTGTGTGGCTATTTCAAGATAGTCATTTTGCGAACGCGGACCGCCGCATAGAGTTTTAAAGTCAAACCAGACCACGCCGCCAGCTTTGCGTCGAGCTTGAATTTCACGAGCCTCAATATGTAACACAGGGTCTTCATCCGGTGATTCGGCTAATTTGGCAAAAGCTTCACTCATATCTGTATCCGCCTTCTCACCCCAAGGCTGGTGGTACATTTTGATTTGCTCAAGGGTGCGGCTTCGGTAGTCCATCCCATTGTCGACGTTCACCACCTCTAGGTTTGCATTAAGCAAATCAATCGCTGGCAAAACTCTGTCCCTGTGCATACCACCCGGGTATAAATCATCAGGTTTGAAATTAGAAGTCGTCATAAAGCCGACCCCCTGCTCAAACAATGCTGTCAAAAGACGGTGCAAAATCAGCGCATCGGTAATTTCTGAGACATGAAACTCATCAAAACAAATCAAGCGGAATCTCTTAGCCATGCGCTTGGCTAACTCGTCAAGTGGGTTCACGATGCCTTGCAAATCGCGCAACTCACGATGCACCTCACGCATGAATTCGTGGAAATGCAAACGCGTTTTTCGTCTGATGGGCACGGCAGTATAAAAACAATCCATCAAAAAGCTTTTACCCCGGCCTACCCCACCGTAGAGGTATACACCACGTGGCACAGGTGGGCGGTTTAGCAATTTTTTGATAGCGTTGGAGCGTTTCTCTTTGTACTCACTCCATTCAAGCGCACATCGCTCTAGCGCGTCGACTGCGCGAAGCTGAGCAGGATCACTTTTGTAACCCCGCGTTGCTAATTCAGCTTCATATGCCGCTCGTACTGACATTGCCTTGGCGACTTGGTGGCTTTAGAAATTCAAGGTTCGCTTGTCTACTGCCAAAGCAGCTTCTTTCGTTGCCTCGCTCAGCGATGGATGCGCATGGCAAATTCGAGCAATATCTTCAGCGCTTGCTCTGAACTCCATAGCTACAACGCACTCAGCAATCAACTCGCTCGCCATAGGGCCAACGATATGAACACCTAAAATTTCGTCAGTCGTTGCGTCTGCGAGCATCTTGACCATACCAGTGGTGTCACCCAAAGCCCGCGCACGGCCATTTGCCATGAAGGGAAAAGTGCCAGCCTTAAATGCACGACCAGCCGCTTTGAGCTGCTGCTCGGTTTGTCCAACCCAAGCAATTTCAGGGTTGGTGTAAATCACCCAAGGAATGGTGTTGAAATTAACATGTCCATGCTGGCCCGCAATGCGCTCTGCCACGGCCACACCCTCTTCTTCAGCTTTGTGCGCCAGCATAGGGCCACGAACGACGTCACCCACAGCCCACACGTTAGGCAAATTGGTTTTGCAATCACCATCAACCACGATAGCACCGCGTTCATCCAGTGCCAAACCAACGGTTTCAGCACCTAAACCAATGGTGTTAGCAACACGACCAATCGAGATGATTAGCTTGTCAACATCCAAAGTTTGCGCTTCGCCTTTGGCATTGGTATAGGCAATTGAAACGGCTTTTTTACCGTTTTTGATCTCCCCGACCTTGACACCCAGCTCAATCTTCAAACCCTGCTTCACAAACGCTTTGTGAGCTTCTTTGGCGATTTGCTCATCGACAGCACCAAGGAAGATCGGCAAACCTTCCAAAATCGTCACCTCAGAGCCCAAACGACGCCACACAGAGCCCATTTCTAAGCCGATGACGCCAGAACCAATCAAGCCCAGCTTCTTCGGCACAGCGCCCATGCGCAAAGCGCCATCGTTTGACAAAATGTTTTCTTCGTCAAACGGTGTGCCCGGCAGAGCACGTGCATTCGAACCTGTTGCCACAATGATGTGTTTGCCTTGAATCAACTCTTCACCGGCTTTGATCTCGTAGCCACCGTCTTTAGCTACAACAAACGAGCCACGACCGTGGAAAAACGTGACCTTGTTCTTTTTTAACAAGTACACAATGCCGTCGTTATTTTGTTTAACCACGGTGTCTTTGCGTGCCACCATTTTTGCTAAATCAAGGTTCAGCCCTTTGACCTCGATGCCGTGATCCGCAAAGTGATGACCAGCATGGTCAAAATGCTCTGATGATTGCAGCAAAGCTTTAGACGGAATGCAACCCACATTGGTACAAGTACCCCCCAAAGCAGGCCCACCTTTAGCGTTTTTCCACTCGTCAATACAAGCAACGTTAAAACCCAATTGCGCCGCCCGAATAGCCGCAATATACCCACCAGGCCCACCGCCGATAACGACGATATCAAATTGTTTAGACATTTTTAATTCCTTGAAATTTAGATGTCAAACAACAAACGCGCTGGGTCTTCCATGGCATCTTTAATAGCTACCAAGCCAAGCACAGCTTCACGTCCATCAATAATGCGGTGGTCGTAGCTCATGGCGAAGTAGTTCATCGGGCGAATGACGATTTCACCGTTTTCAACCACGGCGCGGTCTTTGGTTGCGTGGATGCCTAAGATGGCGCTTTGTGGTGGATTAATGATGGGTGTCGACAGCATCGAGCCGAACGTGCCACCGTTGCTGATGGAAAACGTACCACCGGTCATGTCTTCAATGCCCAGCTTGCCGTCGCGCGCTTTGATGCCGTATTCAGCGATTTTCTTCTCGATGTCTGCAAAGCTCATCTGGTCTGCATTGCGCAAGATGGGTACAACCAAGCCACGTGGTGAGCCGACAGCAATACCGATGTCAAAGTAGCCGTGATAGACGATGTCATTACCATCAACACTGGCGTTTAACACAGGGAATTTTTTCAAAGCATGCACAGCGGCTTTGACGAAAAAGCTCATGAAGCCGATTTTGATGCCGTGCTCTTTCTCAAATTTTTCTTGAAAACGCTTACGCATCTCAATCACAGGTGCCATGTTGATCTCGTTAAACGTGGTCAAAATCGCGTTCGTAGACTGTGATTGCAGCAAACGCTCAGCCACGCGAGCGCGCAAACGGCTCATTGGGACACGCTGCTCTGGGCGATCGCCTAAACTGTTTGATTTCACCTCTACTTGTGGTAATAATTTGGCTGTAGCCGGCGTATTTATTGCTTTAGCAGCTATTGAATTAATAGCATTTGATGATGCAGAACCAGATGCTGAACCTGAAGAGATAGCACCCAAAACGTCACCCTTCGTCACGCGACCATCTTTGCCAGAACCTGCGACAGAGCCGCTAGCCAACTGGTTATCTGCCATCAACTTAGCCGCAGAAGGCATAGCAACGCCAGCCATAGAGCCACCGGTAGCAGCAACAGCAACTGTAGCCGCGGCAGGAGCAGCCACGGCTGCAGCCGGTGCAGAGGAAGTAGAGGCAGCCGCAGGTGCTGCGCCTTTCCCCTCAGTGTTGATGCGTGCAATCAGCTGCTCCGCAGCAACGGTTGCGCCGTCACCCACGAGAATTTCAGCCAACACGCCAGCGCTAGGTGCAGGCACTTCCAAAACGACTTTATCCGTCTCGATTTCAATCAAAATCTCGTCAACAGCGACGAGATCGCCCGCTTTTTTCTTCCATGTCAGCATCGTCGCTTCGGCCACGGATTCTGACAACTGAGGTACTTTTACTTCAATGATAGCCATGATATTCTTTCAATATGTCTTTGATTTATATGAGTTATTTAGTGAGAACAAAACCTTTGAGCTTGCCAAACGCTGCATCTAAGAGCGATTTCAATTGCTCTTGGTGCAAATGCGAGTAGCCCACTGCTGGCGAAGCCGATGCTGCACGACCTGCGTAGCCCAGCTTTTGTCCATCCGTCATGTTTTC
>JANPLX010000192.1:0-7238 GCA_031422495.1 Polaromonas sp.
GCCAAGCAATTCCGCGCTGGAATGGATGCACCTGCCTTTTTCGTTGCCAAAACGCTGGAAATGCGGCAGCGACACCACAAATTTGAAGACACGCCCTACTCGCTCGAACCCAATTGCAAAGAATCACCGGGTGGACTACGCGATTTACAAATCATTTTGTGGGTGGCGAATGCGGCCAATTTGGGCAAAAACTGGGATGATTTAGCGAAAAATGGTTTAGCGACGCGCTTTGAGGTCATACAAATCAAACGCAATGCCGCACTACTGAATTTGATTCGAGCGCGATTGCATATCATCGCTAACCGTCGAGAAGACCGCTTGGTATTTGATTTGCAAACTGCAGTTGCAGAATCATTTCACTACCGTACGGACAGTATCAGTGATAGCAAAAAATCGAACAAACGCGCCAGCGAGCAGCTGATGCGTCGTTACTACTGGGCTGCCAAAGCCGTGACTCAACTGAACCAAATATTGTTGCTTAACATTCAAGAAAGATTAAACGAAGAGACGCTAGAAGTTCGCCCTATCAACACCTATTTTGGCGAAAAAGCAGGCATGATTGAGGTTCTCAGCGACGACGTTTATACGAAGCATCCCCATGTGATTTTGCAAACATTTTTGTTGTACCAAACCACGCCCGGCTTAAAAGGCCTATCTGCCCGCACGCTGCGCGCGCTGTTCAACGCTAGACATGTGATGAACACCGCCTATCGCAATGATCCTGTTAATCACGCCACATTTATGCAAATTTTGCAGCAGCGTGAGGGTTTGACGCACGCGCTACGGCTCATGAACCAAACCTCGGTACTTGGACGTTATTTGTGGGTGTTCCGCAAAATTGTGGGACAAATGCAGCATGATTTATTCCACGTCTACACGGTAGACCAACATATTTTGATGGTACTACGTAATATGCGGCGTTTTTTTATACCTGAGCATACGCATGAGTATCCGTTTTGCTCGCAGCTGGCTGCAGGCTGGGACAAGCCTTGGATTTTGTATGCCGCAGCCTTATTTCACGACATTGCCAAAGGCCGTGGTGGTGACCATTCTCAGCTGGGTCGGCTTGAAGTACGCAAGTTTTGCAAACAGCACGGCATCAACAAAGAAGACGCCAAGTTGATCGAGTTTTTGGTTTCAGAACATTTAACGATGAGTCACATCGCACAAAAAGAAGACATGAGCGACCCCGATGTGGTGACCAGTTTTGCCAAGCGCGTGGGTAATGAGCGTAATTTAACGGCGCTGTATTTGCTGACTGTGGCAGACATACGTGGCACCTCGCCTAAAGTGTGGAATGCATGGAAAGGCAAGCTGCTAGAAGACGCCTACCGCATGACCCTGCGCACCTTGGGAGGTCGTGCACCAGACCCAGCAGCGGAAGCGCAATCGCGCAAAAACGAAGCGTTGGTGAACCTTGCCCTCTTTGCCGAGCCATTTGAAGGTCACAAAGCGCTATGGGACACCTTGAATGTGAGCTACTTTATGCGGCATGACGCACAAGACATCGCTTGGCATGCACGGCAACTGTCGCGCCTAGTCGGCTGTAACAAACCCATCGTACGCGCCCGCGCATCGCCTTTGGGTGAGGGCTTGCAAGTAGTGGTTTACACGCCAGACCAGAGCGATTTGTTTGCTCGCATATGCGGCTATTTTGACCAAGCTGGTTTCAGTATTTTGGACGCCAAGGTTCATACTGCGAACGATGGCCACGCGCTAGATACCTTTCAAATCGTCACCGCTACACTACCTGAGCACTATCGTGAACTTACCAGTATGGTTGAAGCCGAGTTGGCGCGTACGATCGAGGCTCAAGGCTTGCTGCCAGCACCTACACGGGGTAGAGTGTCACGTCGCGTCAAAAGCTTCCCCTTCACGCCACGTATTGATCTTAAGCCTGACGAAAAAGCTCAGCGCTGGCTACTCAATATTTCTGCGAGTGACCGTGCCGGGTTGTTGTACAGCGTGGCACGAGTGTTGGCTAAATACAAGCTCAATTTGCAACTTGCTAAAGTCACTACGCTGGGTGAACGTGTAGAGGACACTTTTTTGATCACCGGCGCTGCGCTGCAGCAAAACAAGGCGCAAATTGAGATCGAGACTGAGTTACTTGAAGCTATCTCGAGCTAGTGCGAACTAGTCATCATCCGAAGCGTCTAAGCCGGGAAATAATACTTCGGTAAAGCCAAACTGCGTAAAATCGGTCATCCGCATGGGGTATAACTTACCTATCAAATGGTCACACTCATGCTGCACTACACGCGCATGAAAACCGTCGACCGTGCGATCGATAGCGTCGCCATACTGGTCAAATCCCGAGTAGCGAATACTTGCATGGCGCGGCACAACGCCACGCATACCGGGTACTGACAAGCAGCCTTCCCAGCCATCTTCAATCGCAGCATCTAAAGCAGTAATCACCGGGTTGATTAGCACCGTACGTGGTACGACAGGCGCATCGGGGTAGCGTGGATTAACTGCATCTGTACCAAATATCACCAGTTGCAGATCAACGCCTATCTGTGGCGCTGCCAAGCCTGCGCCGTTGGCGGCAGCCATGGTATCTAGCATATCGGAGATGAGCAAATGCAATTCGTCAGTGTCAAACTTAGTCACCTCTGGCGCATTGCGCAGCAAGCGCGGGTCGCCCATTTTTAGAATTTCGCGTATTGTCATGTTTGATCTTCAGTAGTTGTATCAGATGTCGAATCTTTTGAGTCGTTTGACTCATTTAGCAAGGCTAATGCGCCAGCTTCATCAAGAATCGTAATCTCTAAATCGCGCGCCTTGTCCAACTTGCTTCCAGCATCGCTGCCAGCCACAAGGTAATGCGTCTTTTTGCTCACACTGCCAGCAACCTTTGCGCCAGCAGCTTCCAACATCTCCTTCAACTCTTCACGTCCTAAAGTCGGTAGAGTTCCTGTAATGACAAAAGTTTTACCTGCCAAGGCAAGCATAGCGGCAGGCGATGGCTCACCTTCAACCCAAGTCACGCCGCAAGAACGCAACTGTTCAACCACTTCACGGTTGTGCGCTTGGTCGAAGAAAGTGCGCAAACTCAAGGCAACGATGGGGCCTACATCTGCCACTTGTGTCAGTTGCTCCAAGCTGGCATCCATGATACTGTCTAACTTACCAAAATGTTTCACCAATGCTTTCGCTGTTGCCTCACCAACATGGCGAATACCCAATCCGTAAAGGAAACGCGGCAAGGTCGTTTGCTTAGAATTTTGTAGCGCTTCTAGTATATTTTTCGATGACTTATGGGCCATTCGATCTAGTTCTGACAATGCCGTTAAACCCAATTTGTACAAATCTGGCAAGGTGCGCACAATGCCGGCTTCAACCATCTGGTCGACCAGTTTTTCACCTAAACCATCAACTTCTACCGCACGTTTTTGGACAAAATGCAAAATAGCTTGTTTACGTTGCGCGCTGCAGAATAAACCACCAGTACAGCGATAATCAGCCTCACCTTCTTCGCGAACAGCCACACTGTCGCAGACTGGGCAAACATGTGGCATCGTGAAGATAGGCGCTTCGCTATGGCGTTTCTCCAAAAGTACCGACACCACTTCAGGAATTACATCGCCCGCGCGTCTCACGATCACGGTGTCGCCCACACGCACATCTTTGCGACGTGCTTCGTCTTCATTATGCAAAGTTGCATTGGTCACAGTCACGCCACCTACAAAAACAGGTGCAAGTTTAGCGACAGGCGTTAATTTACCCGTCCTGCCGACTTGTACTTCAATCGCCAAAACCGTTGTTAACTGCTCTTGCGCTGGGTATTTATGTGCCACCGCCCAGCGTGGTTCACGGCTAACGAAACCTAGCTGTTGCTGCAATGCCAAGCTATTCACTTTGTACACAACGCCATCAATATCGAACGGCAAGCTATCGCGTTCGATATTAATTTTTTGATGAAACGCTATTAACTGCATAGCGCCTAAGGCAATAGATACGCTGCCCTGAACCGGAAAACCCCATTTTTTTAGTGTTTTAAGTAGCTCAAAATGCGTTTCCCATATTGACGAGTAGGAATCTGACACACTTACTGCACCGACACCATAGGCAAAGAAGCTTAAAGGACGCTGCGCAGCAATTGCGGGGTCAAGCTGACGCACAGCACCAGCGGCCGCATTGCGAGGATTAACAAAGGTTTTTTCGCCCTTCGCTCCGCCAGCAATTTTGGTACGCTGGCGCTCATTCAGTACATCAAAATCATCACGACGCATATATACTTCGCCACGAACTTCTAATACATCTGGCGCTGAATCTGGCAACTTGAGAGGGATTTGTCTAATGGTGCGAATATTGTGTGTCACATCTTCGCCAAATTCGCCATCTCCGCGAGTAGCGGCTTGCACAAGCATGCCTTTCTCGTAGCGCAGATTCATCGCCAATCCATCAAACTTTAATTCAGCAACATATTCAACTTCAGCATCACCCGCTTTCAAACCTAATTCTCTGCGAATGCGGGTGTCAAAACTTCCTGCACCACTGGCTTCAGTGTCTGTTTCAGTGCGAATACTCAGCATAGGCACAGCGTGTCGCACTGTAGCAAATTCCGCTATAGGTTTGCCGCCAACGCGTTGCGTAGGTGAATCCAACGACCTCAGTTCAGGGTGCGCTGTTTCTAGGTTTTGTAATTCAACAAAGAGTTTGTCGTACTCAGCATCCGGTATGGTTGGTTCATCAAGGACGTAATAGCTGTGTGCATGTTTGTGCAATGCTTCTTGCAGCACAGCGGCGCGCTTGGTGATCTCGTCGCCTGGAAGTTCATTGCTACCAAACATCGGCAATGAGGATTGAAAAACCATACTTAAGAGAACAAACGCCGCGCAAGCATGGAGCCTGCGCTTAAATCTCTTGAATCTAGGGCATCATACAAACGCTCAATATCCATAGCAAGATTGTCAAGCGCTGGTTCGCTCATGAGTTGGCCTTGGTCATCACACAAACGGCCATCCATCGCTGTGGCTAAGGCTTTGGCGCATTCTCGCAGACGCGTGAATGGTTGTTCTGCGCGAGCGACATGCGGCAACTCTAAGCTCAAGCTCAACTCACGGATGGCTGATTGCGACGCGTCTTCTGCCATGGCGGCTTGCGAGTCAAATGTCAAAGTGATCAACTGAGGTAGGTTAGAAATTGGGTTGGGTAACACCATGCGACCAGGCAAAGCACCAGCGACAAATCCAATACGTGCCGCATTTTGAGCCACGTAGCCCGTGCTCCAAGCCACGCCCACAGCACGCAATACAAACCTTAATTGAGCATCGTGCGCAGCAGCGAAAGCATCCAGCTCACGCGCTCTGGCTACTTCTTCAGACATTTCTGGGAACTCAGGTGCACCATTCACAGCATCCGCAAAGCTTTGCGTTTTGATGACAAATTCCGAGTACTCGATATCATTCAACGCACCAGTTCGGTTGGCCAATTGCACACCCGCTTGCAAGGCTGAATAACGCTGACCTGGCCGCGGCACTTCCCACTCTGCGTCATCCTCACGCAAACCTTCAACCGAAAATGGCTTGCTACCGACGCGTCGGGTCACCGGCATTGCCGCCAAAATCGCATCGCCAGAAATAGGGAAATCTAGATCAATAGTTGTCAAAATATCAATCAATGGATCCAGCAGTGGTTTTTTCTCAAGTGCTGCGAACGCTGGTAACTCTGCATCAAATTTCGAGGTGTCAAATTCTGGCTCTATTGGCAAAATTTGCTCTGTTTGCGCATGCAATGTTGGCTCGGTTTTATCTGCATTATCGAACCGATCTGAGTTGCCAAACCGCTCTATCGCATCGCCCTCAACCTCTGCCAATTTAGGGGCACTTTTCCGTGCCGTCCAAGCGCCGTGAGCGATAACGCCCGCCAGCACCAATCCGCCAGCAACTGACAATCCAAGCAACAAACTATTCATAACTCGCCTCTGCCAAAGCGACCACATCTTGCATATCAACCGCAACAATACGCGACACGCCCTGCTCCTGCATGGTGACACCAATCAATTGCTCCGCCATTTCCATAGCGATTTTATTGTGGCTGATGAACAAAAATTGTGTTTCTTGACTCATGGTTTTTACTAGTTTGGCATAACGCTCGGTATTCGCATCATCCAGTGGCGCATCAACTTCGTCAAGCAAACAAAATGGTGCGGGATTAAGTTGGAAAATTGCAAAAACCAGCGCAATCGCTGTCAATGCTTTTTCACCACCCGACAACAAATGAATCGTTTGATTTTTCTTACCCGGTGGCTGTGCCACGACTTGAACACCAGAATCTAAAATTTCATCTCCCGTGATAACCAATTTAGCATTACCACCACCGAACAACACCGGGAACATTTTGCCGAAATGTTCGTTCACTGTGTTAAATGTGCCAGACAACAATTCACGCGTTTCGGCGTCAATCTTCTTGATAGCGTCTTCTAACGTGGTCATCGCTTCAATCAAATCTGCCGTTTGTGCATCTAAGAATTGCTTGCGCTCTCGCGCAGCAGTCAACTCATCTAGCGCGGCCAAATTGACGGCACCAAGTGCTGCCACCTCGCGATTAAAGCGGTCAATTTCTGTTTGCAAACCGGTTAAACGAACATTGCCTTGGGTAATTGACGCCGACACCGCTTCCATATCTGACTGAACGTCAGCCAAGAGCTGTGAGTACTGCTCTAAACCTAAGCGAGCAGCTTGCTCCTTCAAAGCAAAATCCGTCAAGCGCGTGCGCAGTGGCTCTAGCTCACGCTCTAACTGCATGCGACGCTCATCGGTCGCGCGTAGCTTGGTCGTCAAGTCGTCATATTCACTGCGTTTGGCAGACAAAGCAGATTCACGACTCAACTTGGTTGCCAAAGCAGTTTGCAAACCAGTTTGAGCAGCAACAGAGCTTAATCGGCCTAACTCTTCAGTAGCAATATACTCTTCAGACGCTATTGACAATGCCTGTTGCGCTGCAGTTTCTATAGCACGTTGCAACTCTGCCACACGCGCTTGCATGCTGCGCTTGGCAAACAATGCTTCTTGCGCATGTCGTTCCAAGCTGCGATGTTGTTCTCGCGATTCATTTAATTTCCGCTCTGCAGTGATTACATGATCATCCAGCTGCGCATGGCGCTCTTGCGTATCGGCCAACTGCATATCCAGCTCTTCAAAGCGGCCTTCTGCGGTCACACGGCGCTCTTGCAAGTCTTCTAATTGTGCGTTGATTTCAGCCAAATCAGTGTTGATCTGATCGCTGCG
>JANPLX010000193.1:0-3158 GCA_031422495.1 Polaromonas sp.
AGCTGCAGTGACCACTTACATTCGGAATGCTTGGGGAAATCAGGCGGGATCGGTAAGCGCAACGGATGTTGTTAGACAAAGGAAAGGTGTAGAATAAATTTAAGCCTATAGTCGGCGTATATATTGCCTAAAATGCTATTAAAAGTATAGTGAAATAAGGCGAATTAACGACTAACTATTCGCCCGTTTCTTCAGCCACCGCATCAGCGTACCCACCACGGGCAGCTTTTCGTACAGCTCTTCCGCCGCGTCCCAATAATCTCGGTGAGATACTATTTTGCCTTCTTCATTGAGTATCAAATGTGAACCACCGCGTATGGTTTGTTCGATGGTTGGGTTGTAGTTTTTCATGCAAAACTTGAAGTCCCAGACGAGGAAGCAAGCATTGTTTTCAACTACTCTACTGGTAATCACAAAGCGTGGCTTATCTAGCGCTGTGTACATGTGAGCGAATATTTGTTGAATATGTTTGACATCATGCACTTCATTGAAGGGGTCTTTGAAGTAGGCGTCTTCTGAATAGTATTCAGACAGTGTAGATACTGATTGCTCAGTTATCGTTTCAAAGTAGGTGACTATGTTATCGACGGCAGCATTAGACATTACAAACCCGTGAATTTCTTAATCGCTGGGAAATACAAGCGGTAAGGCAGCATTTTGATGGCTTTTACCCACAGGGTGAAGCGTTTTGGGAAATGTATTTCAAACTCGCCTTTGGCCCAGCCTTTGAGTATTTCTTGCGCCGCTTGGTCGGGGGTGATGAGGGCTGGCATGTTGAATTTGTTTTGGGCGGTCAGTGGCGTATCTACAAAGCCGGGGCATATCAGGCTAACGCCTATGTTTTTGCCATGCAGGTCCAAATACAGGGTTTCGGCAAGGTTGATCAGCGCGGCTTTGGTGGGGCCGTAAGCCATGCTTTTGGGCAGGCCGCCGTATCCCGCCACACTGCTGATCAAGCTGATGTGACCGCTTTGCCGCACTAAAAAGTGGGGCAGCACAGCGTCTATCATCTGCAGCGCGCCTAGGTAGTTGATGCGCTGGTGTTCCAGCATGGTAGGTAAGTTAAATTCGGTGGCGCGCAGCTCTTTGTAGGTGCCCGCGCAGTACATGGCGCAGTCAATGGGACCAGTTTTGAGTATGCTTTGTGCTGCGTTTTGAAGGGAGCCTTCTTTTCCGACGTCTAAAGGCACTGCTATGGCCGCGAGTTTGGCTATGTTGTTTGCACCATCTGCCTCTTTACTCGGATGCTGTGCTACAAAGTCGTTCAATGCTTGGGCATTGCGGGCAGACACAATAACGCGTGCGCCCTGTGCATGCAACAGGCTAGCAGTAGAGCGTCCAATACCAGTGGACGCGCCAATGAGCCAGACAGTTTTGCCTAGCCAGTTATCTTGTTTCGGATTGAGCGCCATGTAATTTTGCTCTTGATCAGCGTTTGGTAAATGACAAGGTCACTTCACCCAGCTTAAAACCAAATTTGCTCATGGTGGCTTTGTTGAGCATGGTTTTGCCGTCGATCAGGTACATCCAGTCGTCAAACTGCACCTCATAAACTTTGCCATCCACCGGCAAATTCAAGGTGTAGCCCCATTGGAAGGCGTTGCCTCTTTCTTGCCCGTTGGCAATCCCGACCACGTCGTCCGCACGGCCAATGTAGCTGCCATCTGCGCTGCGCTGTAGCCGCCAAACGCGTTTTTGCTTGGTGCCGTCTGAGTAGGTGAAGTCTTCGTCAAGCACGCCAGCTTCCTCACCTACTTTGCCCGTCCAGGTACAAACCATCACCACAGTGAAGCGTTTCACAACTTTGCCGCTGCGATCGGTGAAGACACCGTATGCATCAAGCGTTCCGTTGAAGTATTGGCGCAGATCAAGCGTAGGCTTTTCATTGGCGTAATCGGCGATATTTTGCGTCGCGCAGCCAGTGAGTTGCAATGCACCTATGGCAATAGCTGAGGTGCTAAGACTGGAAAGAAGTAGGCGTCTTTTCATGATATTTTCGCAATAGGTAGGGAAGGTTGAACGGAACTAGAAGGTCGTATGATTAGAATATAAAGCGCTAGTGCTGCTACTACTTTGATAGCAATTGGTACCAAACAATAAACTATGGTGAGTGCTGTCAAAGCTTGCGGCTGCTGCGTGCCAGGTGTGTAGCCCATCAGCTCTAAAAGTGGTAAAGTCAAGCCTGCAGCTAAAGCTAAATTGATCTTGGTAGCAAAATTCCACCAACCGAAGTAAGCGCCCTCGGCACGGCCACGGTCTCCAGCCTCGGCAATCACACCTGCTAGTAGCGCGCTGGGAATAGTCAAATCTGCACTCAAAGCGATTCCAGACAGTGCACAGATAACAATAAACGCAGTCGTGTCGCCCGTGCCTAGCTGCATCGCCCATATAAATATCACGATGGACAGCACCATGCCTAGCATCCAAGATTTAGTCAAACCGAAGCGTTTGATCAAGCGCAACCAAAGCGGCACAGCCAAGGCGGCACAGACAAAGTAAGCGCCTAAAAAGGCCGCTTCCATCTGCTTGGGCGCTTGCAGACGGTCTTGCACAAAGAACAAAATCAAGGTAGCGGGTACGGCGCTGGCAATACCATTAAATACAAACACTGTGAGTAGTCGTTTAAAATCGACATGCTGAAACGGTTTGAAAATGCTGTGTGTTGAAGTCTTTGTCAGACTAGCAGAGGGCTTGACAGATTTTGTCCATGCTAACCAGCCTATAAATATTGCTATGATAAATGTAGCGGTTGAGGCAATTAATCCGGCGGCTACTGGCAAAATAGAGGCTAAAATCACGCCAATTAAACCCAAACCCTCTCGCCAAGCAACGAGCCGGCTGCGCTGTGCCTCAGAGCCTCCCAGCATCGCTCCCCAAGACTGGTGCGCGATGCTCAACGCGCTGTAGGCGGCATAGGTGACGAGAAGCATGGTAGTTGCCCAAGCAATCAAATTTGTTTGCTGTTGACGAATTGCTAAAGGTGGGAAGAAAAGTAATACAAAGCCTATAGCTAATATAACGCCAGCAGCTGCGCTGAAGGTTAAGATGGCGTTGGCGGAACGGGCAAAGAGTTTGTCGCTGAGTTTGCCTAAAAGTGGATCAATAAACGCATCAAACAAGCGGGCTAAAAGAAGGACCAATCCCAGTGTGGCCAACGG
>JANPLX010000194.1:0-6131 GCA_031422495.1 Polaromonas sp.
GATGCACAATCCTGCGCCACAAAGCCCGAGTCATGACAAACGACAGCCAAAGCGGTGTGGAAAATCACAGTTTTGCCGCGCATTTGAAGCAATTGCATCGTGGCACGTTCAAAATTACCTGGTTTGCCAAGTGCTAAACCGTCTAAATCTGCCACTTGGTCAGAGCCAATCACCACTGCTTCGGGAAACTTTTTAGCTACGGCACGTGCTTTGGCCAAAGCAAGGCGCTGCGCCAATTGCAAAGGCGATTCGCCGCTGTTAGCAGTTTCATCGACATTGGGCGCTTGCACGTCAAAAGGAATCCGCAGTCGATTCATCAATTCACGGCGGTAGGTTGATGTTGATCCCAAGATCACTTGGCGCTGTTTGTTGGAGGTAGAGTTGGATGCAGAAATAGTCATAGCGCCGTATTTTCGCACTCGTTGATACACTTAGGGTCAACAAGTTTGAAGATTAAAGTTTGGAAATGCAGAAGCTATGAAAGATTTAGGCAAAGATTTAAGTTTGAGTTTTCGGGCAGACCGTCTCGACGTAGCAGGTTTGGCGCTGGCCAACGGCTACCTCAAAGGGCAAAATTTGCTACAAAAATATGAGCGGTTAATTCAAGAATCATGCCGGCTAGAGGCTGATTTAACTGAAAAAGAGAGTGTAAATTGGACAGCTACAGGCGAATTGATCGACAATGCCGGTGAAGCTTCAAAAGTTAAGCCACAAATTTGGCTGCACGTTGCAGCGCACACAACGCTACCGCAAACCTGCCAGCGCTGCTTGGGCGAAGTCGGTATGCAGCTAGAAGTCAACCGTTCTTACCGATTTGTGGCTGACGAAGCGACTGCCGAAGCGCAAGACGATGCCAGTGAAGAAGATGTTTTAGCCATCAGCCGCGAATTTAATCTCTTAGAGCTGATCGAAGACGAGCTCTTGATGGCGCTACCGCTGGTGCCCATGCACGACGTTTGCCCGGTACCGCCAAAAATGGCGATAGCCGATCCCGATTTTGAAGGCGATGCAGCGGCTGTAGGCGCCGGAAAACCCAACCCATTTGCCGTTTTGGCTGCACTGAAGGGTAAAAAGTAGCAATTTAGCCGGTAATGCGCTATAATCGAGGGCTTCGCTGTGCTAGAAGTGTGCAGCAAAAGTCTAATTTAGCCCATACTTTCTAGTATCTTTACAGTTTAGGAGCCACATCATGGCCGTTCAACAAAACAAAAAATCACCGTCTAAGCGCGGTATGCACCGCTCACACAATGCCTTGGTTGTGCCAGGCATCGCAGTCGAGCCAACCACTGGCGAAACACACTTGCGTCACCACATCAGCCCAAATGGCTTTTACCGTGGCCGTCAAGTGTTGAAAAACAAGTCTGACACGGCTGCTGAATAATTTCCGCACTGCGGGCAGTCGGAAATAGTGGGTTTGGCGGGCTAAATCAGCATGATCAGACTCGCCGTTGACTGTATGGGCGGTGACCACGGCCCCATCGTCACCTTGGCGGCTTGCCGCCAGTTTCTTGACAAACATCCAGATGCCGAGCTGTTGATGGTTGGTCTACCCGCTGCCTTGGCGGGTTTTTCACATGTGCGCGCCACGATGGTGGAAGCAAGCGAAGTTGTCGGAATGGATGACCCGCTTGAAATCGCACTGCGCAAGAAAAAAGACTCCTCCATGCGAGTTGCTATCAACCAAGTTAAATCAGGTGCAGCGCAAGCCGCTGTTTCTGCGGGCAACACAGGCGCGCTGATGGCCATCGCCCGATTCGTCCTCAAAACCATTGACGGCATTGACCGCCCAGCGATTTCAGGCTTGGTTCCCAACGCCAAAGGCGACGCCACGATGGTGCTCGATTTGGGTGCGAATGTGGACTGTACGGCCGAGCATTTGCTGCAATTTGCCGTGATGGGTTCCGCCTTGGTCTCGGTTTTGCGTAATAACGAAAACCCAACGGTGGGTTTGCTCAACATCGGCGAAGAAGACATCAAAGGCAGCGAAATCATCAAGCAAGCTGGCGAATTGCTACGTGCCGCTGCAGCGGCGGGCGTTTTGAACTGCTATGGCAACGTTGAAGGCAACGATGTTTTCAAAGGCACAGTCGATATTGTGGTGTGCGATGGCTTTGTCGGTAATGTCGCTTTGAAGACCACCGAAGGTGCGGCATCGATGTTTGGTAGCTTTTTGAAGGCAGAGTTTTCTCGCAACATCTTCACGCGAATGGCTGGTATCTGCGCTTATCCGGTGCTAAAAGCGTTTAAATTCCGTTTTGACCACAGACGCCACAACGGTGCTGCGCTCCTAGGTTTGCGCGGTTTAGTGTTCAAAAGCCACGGCTCTGCTGACGTGATGGCGTTTGAAAATGCCCTGAGCCGCGCCTACGAAGCGGCCAAACACGATCTGGTTGAGCGCGTTAAAGCACGCATCGCGCATGCTGCGCCGCTTTTGGCTACTAAATCGTAACTGTTAAACTCGAGTTCTTAGATAACTCTAGGCAAGTGATTTGCCCGATAAGACTTTGAATGCTTCGACAAACTCGGCCGCTATTTCGACCTCACCCCCGGTTCTAACAGCTCAAAACAAAGCGCGCTTTGCTCGCATCACCGGCACAGGCAGCTTTTTGCCACCAAATCGTGTGAGCAATGACGACTTGGTCGCCCAACTCGCAGAAACGGGCGTAGCAACCAGCAACGACTGGATCGTCGAACGCACTGGCATCAAGGCGCGGCACTTCTCAGAAACTGGCGTCATGACCAGTGAATTAGCCGTCGCTGCTGCTGAAAACGCCCTGCAAGCAGCGGGACTGCAAGCCAGCGACATTGATTTGATCATCGTCGCCACCTCTACGCCGGATATGGTTTTCCCCTCTACCGCATGCATTGTGCAAAACAAGCTTGGCATAGCCGGCTGCGCAGCATTTGATATTCAGGCGGTTTGCACCGGTTTTGTGTATGCGCTGTCGGTGGCAAATGCCATGATTCAATCAGGCGCGGCGAACAAAGCCATCGTCATTGGCGCAGAGACGTTTTCACGCATTTTGGACTTCAAAGACCGCACCACATGCGTGCTGTTTGGTGACGGCGCAGGGGCAGTGGTGCTTGAGGCATCGGAGACGCCGGGTATATTGGCAACCGATTTGCACGCGGATGGTAAGCACGTGGGCATTTTGTGCGTTCCCGGCAACGTCGGCGGCGGCGCGGTGGAAGGTTCTGCGTTTTTGCACATGGATGGCCAAGCGGTGTTCAAGCTCGCTGTAGGAGTTTTGGCAGATACCGCACGCGCCACTTTGGCCAAAGCGGGTAAAACCGAGGCGGATATTGACTGGCTGATCCCACACCAAGCGAATATTCGCATCATGACCAGCACCGCCAAAAAACTCAAATTGTCTATGGACAAAGTCGTGGTCACGGTCGACCAACATGGCAACACCTCCGCAGCGTCTATTCCGTTGGCATTGGATGTAGCCGTTCGCGCAGGACAGGTTAAAAAAGGCCAAACACTGATGTTAGAGGCTGTCGGTGGTGGTTTTACATGGGGCTCTGCGCTATTAATTTTATAGCTGTATAGGCAATAAATACGACGGCTATCGCTATATTTACCCTCTAAATACCATTTTCCTTATAGTATTCTCACTCTTTTTAAGTTTTTTGAACCCTTAACTGCGCATAAACAGCACAAAATCATCGGAAATAGCATGACTTCTTTTGCATTCGTCTTCCCAGGTCAAGGTTCTCAATCTGTCGGCATGTTGGACGCTTGGGGTGACCACCCCGTCGTTGTGCAAACCTTGCAAGAAGCGTCGGATGCGCTGGGGGAAGACATCACTACCCTCATTAAAAACGGCCCAAAAGAAGCACTGGCGCTGACCACAAACACGCAGCCGGTGATGCTGGTTTCGGCGATCGCCGCTTATCGCGTATGGTTGGCCGAGACAGGTTTGAAGCCTTCTGTCGTCGCGGGGCATTCGCTGGGTGAATACTCGGCTTTGGTCGCTTCAGGCGTTTTAACGCTTGCGCAAGCCACACCATTGGTACGCTTGCGAGCGCAGGCAATGCAAGATGCCGTGCCAGTCGGACAGGGCGCGATGGCAGCTATTTTAGGTTTAGATGCTTCAAAAATAATAGCAATATGCGCAGATATTACCTCTGCTAGTGATAAAAACGGCTCTGTGCAAGCGGCTAATTTCAACGACCCCGGTCAAACCGTTATTTCTGGCAGCAAAACTGCGGTCGATGCCGCTTGCGAGCAGCTCAAAGCTGCTGGCGCCAAACGCGCCTTGATCTTGCCCGTTTCAGCGCCGTTTCACTCGGCATTGATGCGTCCAGCCGCAGAAAAGCTGCAGGAAGCTCTCAAATCTGTCACATTCGCGACATCGCAAATTCCAGTAGTTAACAACATTGATGTCTCCGTGCAAACCGAAACTGCAGCCATCAAAGACGCCCTGTACCGCCAAGCCTTTGGCCCTGTGCGCTGGGTGGAATGTGTCGCTGCCATCAAAGCGCGTGGCGTGAGCACGATCATTGAATGCGGTCCAGGCAAGGTGTTGGCAGGTTTGGTGAAGCGGATTGATGCCGAATTGACGGGTGCGGCGCTGTTTGATCCAGCTAGCTTGGCAGAGGTAAAAGCGATGCTGCAGAGTTAAAAGAAGTGTTAAAAATATAAATTCAGGAGATTTTCAATGACTATCAACGTATCTACTCAAGTGGCTCTTGTCACAGGCGCATCACGCAGCATTGGCGCTTCTATCGCGCTACATTTGGCAGAGCAAGGCTACAAAGTCATTGGTACAGCAACCACAGACGAAGGCGCAGCCAAAATCTCAGCGGCTTTGGCAGCATTTGCGGGCTGCAGCGGTAAAAATCTCAACGTCAACGACGCAGCGGCAGCCGAAGCGTTGATTGATGCGATTACCAAAGAACACGGCGGCTTGCAGGTGCTGGTGAACAACGCTGGCATCACCCGCGACACCTTAGCCATGCGTATGAAAGACGAAGATTGGGACGCGGTGCTGGACACGAACTTGAAAGCCGTTTTCCGCATGTCCCGCGCTGTCATGCGCACCATGATGAAGCAGCGCTACGGTCGCATCATCAACATCACTTCCGTCGTCGGCGCTTCTGGCAATGCTGGGCAGGCCAACTACGCCGCCTCTAAAGCCGGTGTGGCAGGCATGACACGTGCTTTGGCGCGCGAGCTGGGTAGCCGCAATATCACGGTGAATTGCATTGCACCAGGATTTATTGAAACTGATATGACAGGTGGTCTGCCTGAAGAGCAGCAAAAAGCTTTGTTGAGTCAAATTCCGCTGGGTCATTTGGGTAAACCGGCGGATATAGCTTACGCCGTGGGGTTTTTGGCATCAAAGATGGCGGGCTACGTGACGGGGCAGGAGTTGCACATCAATGGCGGCATGCATATGGCATAACCTGTCTCAATTAGGCTAAAATACATTTTTTCACTACCCTTAGAGGGAATACATGAGCGATATCGAAGCACGCGTTAAAAAAATTATTGCCGAACAACTCGGCGTTGAAGAGTCACAAGTTACCGCAGAAAAAGCCTTTGTGGCCGATCTGGGCGCTGACTCATTGGACACCGTTGAATTGGTGATGGCTTTGGAAGACGAGTTTGGCATTGAAATTCCAGACGAAGAAGCCGAAAAAATCACCACGGTGAAAAACGCGATTGACTACGCTGTTGCCCACCCGAAAGCGTAATTTTTAAGACGTAGTTTGATACGTTTTAAAGCAATGGACAAACTAACGCAGACGGTATCGTTTGCAGTGCGTTTGTCCATTTTGTCGTTGGAAATAACACTTTTGTAGTTACTTCGTATTTAATTTTAATTTGATACTTTTTTCCGGAGCATCCTTTTTATGTCTCGTAGACGCGTCGTTGTGACTGGTTTAGGTTGTGTTAGTCCCGTGGGCAACACCGTAGAGGCATCTTGGGCAGCTTTGCTGGCCGGAAAATCAGGCATCGCCAAAATCACTGGCTTTGATGCCAGCGCCTTCACCACGCATTTTGCGGGTGAGGTCAAAGACTTCAGGATTGAAGACTACATCCCAGAAAAAGAAGCGCGCCACATGGGGCGTTTTATCCACATGGGCATGGCCGCCGCTTGCCAAGCCGTGGCAGATGCTGG
>JANPLX010000195.1:0-3848 GCA_031422495.1 Polaromonas sp.
TTTTAGACCTAACCTTTTGATTTAATTGGAATTTATCATGTCAGTAACCATGCGTG
This sequence comes from Polaromonas sp., assembly GCA_031422495.1. GTDB lineage: Bacteria > Pseudomonadota > Gammaproteobacteria > Burkholderiales > Burkholderiaceae_C > Aalborgiella. Next base: position 57 of record JANPLX010000195.1, read on the forward strand.
AAATGCTAGATGCGGGCGTTCATTTCGGACACCAAACTCGTTTCTGGAACCCTAAGATGGCCCCGTTTATTTTCGGCCATCGCAACAAAATTCATATCATCAACTTGGAAAAATCGCTTCCGATGTTCCAAGAAGCGACCAAGTTTGTGCGTCAATTGACGGCAAATGGCGGCACCGTGTTGATGGTCGGTACCAAGCGCCAAGCGCGCGAAATCTTGTCTACAGAAGCGTTACGCGCAGGCGTGCCTTTCGTTGATCAGCGCTGGTTGGGCGGCATGATGACCAACTTCAAAACGGTCAAAATCTCCCTCAAGCGTTTGAAGGAAATGAAATTTCAGCAAGAAGCTGGTCTTGATGCTTTGAGCAAAAAAGAACAACTCATGTTTGCCCGCGAAATGGCCAAGCTTGAGCGCGATATGGGCGGCATTCAAGACATGACTGGTTTGCCAGATGCGATTTTCGTGATCGACGTCGGTTACCACAAAATTGCGATCTTGGAAGCACGCAAGTTGGGCATTCCATTGATCGGTGTGGTTGATTCTAACCACTCTCCAGAAGGCATCGACTACATCATTCCAGGTAATGACGACTCATCCAAAGCGGTTGCTTTGTATGCACGTGGCATTGCTGATGCGATCATCGAAGGCCGTAACAACCGTTCTAACGAAGTTGTTAAAGCTGCGAAGCCTGAAGGCGCTGACGAGTTCGTAGAAGTTGAAGAGGCGCCAGCGGCTTAAACGCAAAGTGACCTTAGTTGGGCCCTCACGCTTAGATCTAGGTTTAAGTTAGCCAAGCAAAAAAGAGGGGCACTGGTTGCCCTCTTTTTTTAACCAAATTTTTTAATATTGAGTAGGAGTTATATATGACCACCCCAACAATTGCCATCACCGCAAGCATGGTAGCCGCATTGCGCGCCAAGACCGATGCCCCTATGATGGAATGCAAAAAAGCCCTGACAGAAGCTGCAGGCGACATGGACAAAGCTGAAGAGTTGTTACGCGTCAAGCTCGGGAGCAAAGCCAGCAAAGCGTCTGACCGTATCACCGCCGAAGGCGTGGTGATGTGCAGCGTCAATGGCTCAACAGGTGCGATGCTTGAAGTGAACTGCGAAACCGATTTCGTGACTAAGAACGACAGCTTCTTGGGTTTGGCGCAAGCCGCAGCAGACTTGGTGGCAAAGCACAACCCAGCAGATATCGCTGCATTGGGCGCATTGCCATACAGCTTAGATGGATTTGGTCCAACTTTGGAAGATGTGCGCAAAGGCTTGATCGGCAAAATCGGCGAGAACATGAGCTTTCGCCGTTTCAAGCATTCCGCTAGTGGTGCCAAATTAGCGACCTACTTGCACGGTACACGTATTGGTGTGGTCGTTGAATTTGAAGGTGACGACACCGCTGCGAAAGATGTGGCGATGCACATCGCGGCGATGAAGCCGGTGTCATTGTCCAGCGCGGAAGTACCAGCTGAGTTGGTCGCTAAAGAGCGCTCTGTGGCTGCTGCTAAAGCGGCTGAAGACGCGGCTGTCGCAACTGCTGCTGGCAAGCCAGTGCAGTCTGATGAAATCGTGGCTAAGCGTATCGAAGGCGGCGTACAGAAATTTTTGAAAGAGGTTTCTTTATACGATCAAGTTTTTGTGAAAGCCGCAGACGGCAAGCAAACGGTGGCCGCGATGTTGAAAGAGAAAGCTACAAAAATCAAGGGCTTCACGCTGTACGTTGTTGGCGAAGGCATCGAGAAGAAGGTTGACGACTTTGCCGCTGAAGTAGCTGCGCAAGTAGCTGCCGCTTCTAAAGCTGCATAAATCAAAGCTGCATAAATCGTTCGCAAGTTCATTTTTAGCAACTAAAACACCGCTTCACTATTAACCCAAAGGAGTCGTCTATGTCTGAGCCAACGCCAGCGAACAATGCACCCGCCTACAAGCGGATTTTGCTTAAATTGTCTGGTGAGGCTTTGATGGGAGACGATGCCTTTGGTATCAACCGGGCTACCATTGTGCGCATGGTTGAAGAGATCGCTGAAGTCACACGCATGGGTGTTGAAGTGGCCGTGGTCATAGGAGGCGGTAATATTTTTCGCGGTGTGGCTGGCGGCTCAGTCGGTATGGATCGCGCGACTGCGGACTATATGGGTATGCTCGCTACGGTGATGAATGCGCTGGCCTTAGGCGACACCATGAACAAAGCGGGCTTAACGGCTCGTGTGATGTCTGCCATTGCCATCGAGCAGGTGGTAGAACCCTACATTCGCCCCAAAGCGCTGCAGTACCTAGAAGAAGGTAAAGTGGTCATTTTTGCAGCGGGCACAGGCAATCCATTTTTCACGACAGACACGGCTGCTGCTTTACGCGGTGCAGAGATAGGTGCTGAAGTTGTCCTCAAAGCGACCAAGGTGGATGGCGTTTATTCAGCCGATCCAAAAATAGACCCCACTGCTACGCGATATGAGCGTCTTAGCTTTGACGAAGCCATGCAAAAAAACCTCGGTATCATGGACGCAGCCGCGTTTGCAGTCTGCCGCGAGCAAAAGTTACCGATCAAAGTATTTTCTATCTTCAAACTGGGTGCGTTAAAACGTGTCGTCATGGGTGAAAATGAAGGTACATTGGTGCACACTTAAACTTTAAAATTGTATTTTTTAAGCGAATATTCGGGGTCTAACATGCCGACAAGTCAAATCAGAATTCAAGCAGAAACCAAGATGGATCAATCCATCGCAGCTTTTAAAAACAATATTGGCAAAATTCGCACGGGTCGTGCCAGCCCTGCTTTGCTTGAAAGCGTACAAGTCGAATACTATGGCAGCTTGATGCCCATCAGCCAAGTGGCCAACTTGTCGATGATTGATTCACGCACGGTGGGCGTGCAGCCTTGGGAAAAAGGCATGGGCGCGAAGATTGAAAAAGCCATTCGTGACAGCGATTTGGGACTCAATCCTTCCAGCATGGGCGATTTGATTCGTGTTCCTATGCCTATGATGAGCGAAGAACGACGTAAAGAGATGACGAAATTGGTTCGCAACGAAGGTGAAAACTCCAAAATTGCGATTCGCAACTTGCGCAGAGACGCCAATGAAAGCGTTAAAAAGTTGGTGAAAGAGAAAGAGGCTTCAGAAGATGATCAAAAACGATCAGAAGCTGAGATTCAAAAAGTTACTGATCGTCACATCATCACTATTGACCAGTTGGTAGCGGCAAAAGAGCACGAGATCATGGCTTTATAGCCTATGTCTAATAAACGGCATATCCCGCATCACATTGCCATAGTCATGGATGGCAATGGACGCTGGGCTAACCGCCGATTCTTGCCGCGTGTGGCTGGGCACAAGCAGGGGGTTGACGCCTTGCATGAATGTGTGAAGGCTTGCGCGGAGCGTGGCGTCAAAGTGCTTACAGTGTTTGCTTTCTCATCTGAAAACTGGGAGCGACCAGAAGACGAGGTTTCCGGTTTGATGGAACTGCTGGCAAAAGCCCTTGCGCGAGAAGTGGTTCAACTCAGCAAAGATGGCATCCAAATTCACTTCATAGGCGAGAGAGACAGTTTGTCTGAAAGTTTGAAGAATGGTTTTCGACAAGCCGAAGCGGCGACAGCGCACAATTCGCGATTGATATTCAATGTCTGCTTTAACTACGGTGGCCGTTGGGATGTGGCGCAAGCTGCTGCAAAATTAGCTGCAAAAGGTGCTGACATCACGCCGTCTAGTTTGAATTCAGAGATGTCCCTTGCGCATGTGTCGGATCCTGATTTGATCATTCGCACGGGAGGTGAGCAACGCTTAAGTAATTTTTTA
>JANPLX010000196.1:0-15944 GCA_031422495.1 Polaromonas sp.
ATCTGGCAAACTCGTGCCGCTCGCTGTGACATCGGCCAAACGCAGCCCTCAGTTGCCTAATGTACCGACGATGGCGGAAGCTGGCGTGCCTGGCTACGAGTTCACCGGTTGGCACGGCATTGCGGTGCGTGCGGGCACACCCAAACCCATCATCGACAAGCTCAACACTACCTTGAATGCGATTTTTAAAGAACCAGCATTCCGCGAGAAATGGGAAGCCATTGGCACACCCGTTGTTGGTGGCACGGCGGCGCAATTTGGCGATTTGATCAAAGCGGATACTGTTCGCTTGGGCAAAGTGGTGAAAGACGCGGGTGTGACACTGGATTGATTGTTGATAGGTTAGTTTCGATAAATTAAATTAGGAGGGTTTTATGATTCGCCCTTTATTCAAACAAGTACTAACCGTTTCAAGTTTATTCATCGGGCTTGCCATACAGCCTAGCCAAGCGCAAATCGCAGTCAATGCCGTTTGGCCGACCAAGCCCGTCAAAATCGTTGTCACCTTCCCGCCTGGTGGCGCGCCTGATACCTTGGCGCGCATATTGGCTGAGAAATGGGGGCAAGCTACTGGGCAAACCTTCACAGTCGACAACAAACCCGGCGCTGGTGGCAACATTGGCGCTGATTTTGTAGCCAAAAGCGTGGCAGATGGCACGACTTTATTGATCGCCACCGTAGGCACGCACGCCATCAACCCCGCGCTGTACGCCAAAATGCCGTACGACAACATCAAAGACTTCACGCCCGTGAGCTTTTTAGCCAGCACGCCGAACTTGCTGGTGGTGAACAACGGCGTTCCCGCCAAAACCGTCAAAGAATTAATCGCGCTGGCTGGCAAGACACCGCTAACGTTTGGATCTTCGGGCAGCGGCACATCAATTCATTTGTCGGGCGAGTTGTTCAACACTTTGGCGGGCGTCAAAATGCAACACATTCCCTACAAAGGACGCGCGCAAGCGATTCCGGATTTGTTGGGCGGGCGAATTTCCATGATCTTTGACAACATGCCCTCAGCACTGCCTTTGGTCAAATCTGGCGATATCCGCGCCATCGCTGTGACTAGCGCTACGCGTTCACCCGCTGCGCCGAATATTCCGACCATTGCTGAATCAGGTTTGCCTGGTTTTGAAGCGACCTCATGGTTCGCTTTGATGGCACCCGCAGGCGTGCCCAAAGACGTTTTAGCCCGCATCAACGCCGAGACAGTCCGCGTCATGACGTTGCCTGACGTGAAAGAAAAACTTTCAGCGCTAGGGTTAGACGCCTCACCCGCCAGCCCTGAATCTTTAGCCAGTTTGATTCAAGTCGAAACGGTTAAATGGGCCAAAGTGGTCAAAGAATCAGGCGCTAAACTGGATTAACACCAATTTAACGCCGATTTAAAGCAATTTAAACGTCTAGCCGGCATATTTATTGCCTAAATTGCTATATTTTTTATAGCAAATAATTTATACTGGTGGCAAAAGCACTTTATCGACAACATGCACCACGCCGTTACTGGCGTCTAAGTTGGTCTGAATAATCCGCGATGTGCGAGCGCGACCATCGGTGATGGTCAAAGTACCTCCAATATTGTCAATTTTTAGCGTTGCACCTTGGACGGTTTTAAGCGGGGTATTCAACAAAAGATCGGCGAAGTTAACCTTGCCGGGTAGTAGGTGATATGTAAGAACCGCATTGAGCAAGGGCTTGTTGGCAAAAAGCTCTTCTTTGGTCAAACCCAATTCAGCCAATGCTGCCACAAAGGCAGCGTTATTGGGCGCGAACAAGGTGTAAGAAGTGTTGGCTTGGAAAGTTGCCACCAAATTGGCCGCAACGACAGCGTCGCCCAACACGCTTAGATCATTGTTGCTGCGCACCAATTCAAAAAGGTCTTTGTTGACATCCGAGTTGCCGCCACATGCGGTCAACAGAGTGGTGGCTGAGACGGCGGCTATGCCGCTCATGAGGAGAATATTTCTTCGTAACATAGTAAGTTCCTTGCTTGTGTTGATTGAAATGAAAGGTTGAACTTTCAATGTAAACCCATCAAGCAAGAGGCACAAGTGCTGAGCGCACCCAAGAAGTAACGACAGTTTTGAGTTCGTTATTTTTTTAAAAAGAAGTGTAGAAAAGCGCCTACAAACTGTATCGGTATGGTCTCACACTTGCTTTAAAAAAACGGTACGTTTATTTTTAAATAGATGAGATGCATTGATACCAAGTTGTACATCATCATTTACGAATACATGCATCAATTCCATTGGTAAAAACTTAGAATTTCAGTAAAAAAATTTATCAATAATCAAATTTAAAAAATTTACGCTGCATTGAATTTGTAGACTTCATTTGGCGTCACACACTTTTTACGCCTAGTAACAACAAACACCATTGAATGTGTTTGTCGCTCTATATCACCCAAGCGCCATCGCGATAAATCACTTGCTCATCTAGCACGACTTGTTCGGTCACGGCAAAAACATCAATGTGGTGTTTGCCGTCGCCGCGTTTGAAGTTGGGTTTACCGTAGATGCCGTGTTTCGCGCCTAGAGACAGATGCATGCCGCACATGCGTTCATAGCTGCCAATATCGCTGACGAAACGGGTTTGGGTGAAGGCGCGGTTGAGGCCTAGGCCGATTTCGCGCAGCCAGACGACCTGCTCATCAGCGCGGATATTGGCCAGCACGGTGTCAAATTCTGGCGTGCTGTCTTCAGTGGCGACGACCTGGCCTTTGTCAACAATCAAGGTGATGGGTTTGGCTGGGCGGTTGACTTTGAACGCCGTGTCGCCAAAGGCGTGGATGCGTACGCGCCCGTGCACGGCCTCAAGGTCTTTAGCCTCTGTAAACACCTCACCAATCGGGAACTGCCCGCCAACATTAGGCATGTCGCTGTAGTCGCCCACATTGAGTTTGGCAGGTTCAAACGAGGAGCCAAAGACGAGCCGCGCATCGGGGAACTGTTCGCCACCACTGTCCAGCCAGCCACTTTGAGCGGTGTCGATGATGGTTTTAAGCCCATGACCCACACCCCGAAAATACGCAGAATCGTAGGCCAAAGCGTCTATGTAGTAGCCTACCTCTGCCCCTTGCATGCGCACCAAATGCAGATGCTCGATCACTTTGAGCCCGCGTTTAAACAGCTCTACGCGGATGCGAAACGCCTCCAGCCTGAAATTGGTCGATTGCACCAAAACTACCAAGTCTGACGCCGTCAAAGCCGCAAATATGCCCAGCACTGCTTCAGACGTGTGGGTCGCAAAGTCGATAAATTGCGCATCGGGCAGGCAGCGCCTGTAGGCGTCTGTCAAGATGCGGGCAAGCTCGCTGTTTGTGTCAAACACCACCACTGCTTTGTGTTGGTTTGTATGGTGGCTAGAGTGGTGAAAAACTTGCGTCAACAGGTCAGCGATATTTTTTTCTGCAATCTCGTTCATTATCTTTATTTCGTTTGTATCGTGTTTGCTACTTCGCTTGTGCTAAACGCACCGCTTCATCAACGAAGTTATAAACCTCAAGCGGCGTGGTTTGATTCGGGCCTAGCGTTGCTTTGTCGCGATACTGCCCAACTCTTACCACCACCAGCTGCAGCGAAGGAACGACGATCACATATTGCCCTTGGTGTCCTTGCATGAAGTAAAACGGATGCTTGTATTTCCAATCCATCCACAACGAGTGGCCGTAAAAAGGCTGCAAGTCGGGCTGCCGCATGCGCTCGACAAATGCCTTATCCAATAACTGTTTACCGCCCCACTGCCCGTCTTGCAAAAGCAGTTGCCCCAGTTTGGCATAGTCTCGGGCGGTCGCAAAAATGCAGCAGTAGGTACGCTCCATGCCGCCTTCAGCACCGGGCCGGTCTAGGGTGTAGAGGCCCTCTTTCTCCATACCCAAGGGTTGCCACAACGACTGCGACAGGTGTTCGCTGACATTTGACTGAGGATTTTTCGCCTGAATCGCCCGCTTCAGAATGACGCCTAAGAGTTGAGTCGAGCCGCTGCTGTATTCATACTCCGTGCCAGATGCGCGTTCAAAGCCTTGGTTCAAGACCAGTTTTTCAGCGTTTGTGCCGTAGTACAAGTCAGTGGTCACGTTCAAAGGCAGATAGTATTTTTCTGTCCAGTCGTGGCCAGATTTCATGGCTGAGACTTGCGAAATGGTCGCTTTTGAACCACTGGTATTATCTTTAAATTCAGGCAAAAATTGCGTGATGGGTGTGTCAAAACTCGGAATCAAGCCTTGTTGCACGGCCATGCCTACTTGCATGGTGGTGACAGTCTTGGCTACGGAAAACGAGTTGGTACGACTGCTCTCGTTGTAGGGTGCAAAGTAGGTTTCGTGCAGTAGTTTGCCGTTTTTGGCGACAAGGAATGCAGCAGATTTGTATTGCTGCAGATAACTCAAAGTTGCGCTATTCAAGGGCTCTTTGTTAAACGTCGCATCTTTTTCCCAAGCAAGTGGTTGCGTGGTGGCAATTTTGCGCTGTGCAAAATTGTCGGCATCATCAATATGCGCGGTTGAATGCCCTTGCAGGTAGGTGGCAGAAAGTGCTTTCCAGAAGTACCCATGGCCAGTCAGTTGTATCGCAAGTGCCGCTAAAACGAGTACGCTAAGCAAGCCCCACACAAAGCGAGTGATGAAATTCTTAAACATACATGCCTCTCGTTAATTACAAACTTATTTTGACACTTTGCTCAAGGCATTTTGTGTTATTTGCGCCAAGGTGCCACGTGTTGAAATAACTTCTGGGTTTAAAGTGACTTCGATCAATGTGCCTTGCGGTCGGGCTAGCGCGGCTAGCAACTCGGCTTCAAATTGTTCGGTGTGAGTGATGCAGACGCCTGCGTAGCCATACGCCCGCGCGAGTCCAGCAAAGTCTGGATTGGCAAGCTTGGTACCGCTGATGTTTTGAGGGTATTCGCGCTCTTGGTGCATGCGAATCGTGCCAAACATGCCGTTGTTGAGCAACAAAATGATGCTTTTCGCTCCCACTTGCGCGGCCGTTGCTAGCTCTTGTCCGTTCATCATGAAATCGCCATCGCCTGCGATGGTGAAAGCCACTCGTTGGCCTGTTGACGCGTTTTTGGTCAAAATATTAGCCGCAATGCCAGCAGGCACACCGTAGCCCATCGCACCATTGGTCGGTGCAAGCTGAGTTTTGAATCCCTTTGCCAAGCCATGATATTGGTAAAAGCGGTGTAACCAACTGGCAAAGTTGCCTGCGCCATTGGTCAAAACAGCGTCTGCTGGCAAATGCTTTTGCAGTGTGGCGATGATGGCAGGCATGTCGATTGTGCCGGGCAGCTTCAAGCCGCCGTTCGCTGGGTCGATGTTTGCGAGATAGTCTTTATTTGCATCTTGCGCCCAATTTGCCCATGGCAAGTTCGTTGGCGCAGACAGTACTTCTAACGAGCGAGCAGCCGCACTCATGCTGGCGTGAATGGCTAAATCTGGTTGGTAAACACGACCAAGTTCTTCGGCGCTGGCATGGATATGCACAAGTTTTTGCTCAGATTTTGGTGATTGCAGCAGCGTGTAACCGCCCGTCGTCATCTCGCCCAAACGTGGGCCAATAGCAAGAATGAGATCACTTTGTTTGATGCGGGCTGCCAATTTTGGGTTGATGCCTATACCTACATCGCCAGCATATAGCTGGTGAAAATTATCAAACGTGTCCTGAAATCTAAACGCATTGCCGACAGGCAACGACCAATTTTCAGCAAAGCGCTGCAAGGCTTGGGCAGACTGTGGTGTCCAACCGCTACCACCTGCAACGACAAAGGGGCGCTCTGCTTTTAAGAGCATCTCACGCAGTGAACGCAATGCCCCAGGGTCACTCCAAGCTTCAGCTGGTATGACCTTGGGTAATGGCACGGCATCTACCGTTTGTGTCAACATATCCTCTGGCAAAACGACAACGACAGGGCCGGGGCGGCCATTCATCGCCATGGCAAAAGCGCGAGCGACGTATTCGGGGATGCGTTTGGCGTCGTCAATGCGCTCTACCCGCTTAGCCATGCCACCGGTTGAGGGGCCAAAAAAACTGAGGTAGTTGACTTCTTGAAAGGCTTCGCGGTCACGCGTATCGCTGGCCACATCGCCAACAAACAACACCATAGGAGTGGAATCTTGATATGCGGTGTGTACCCCAATCGACGCGTTGGTAGCACCGGGACCACGGGTTACAAAGCACACGCCGGGTCGACCCGTCAGCTTACCTGCAGCCTCAGCCATGAAAGCTGCGCCTCCCTCCTGCCGGTTAATGACGAATTCAATATCGTCTTTGTAGGCATGAAAACCGTCCAACACAGCCAAGAAACTCTCGCCAGGCACACCAAAAGCATGTGTCACACCTTGCTTGACCAAGCATTCAACCAATAAATGTCCTGCTATTTGTTTTGTCATAGTTTTAATTTTTAAACTTTTTTAAACTTTTTTAAATCTTGTTTGAACGTTGTCCAACGCCTCTGGCTACAACGATACTGATGAAAAGTACAAAGGCCACGCCATACAAACAAGCGCTGTACATTTGCTTGTCCATCAATGCACCGAAGATCAATGGAGATACTGCAAAACCAACGTCAAAGCCTGAATAAACAGTACCATACATGCGACCCGATGCACCTTTTGGGGTAGCGTTTTTTACCATCATGTCACGGCTAGGGTTACCAATACCCACTACAAAACCAGTAGCAGCTAAGGCAATCATAGTGCCGGCTGCACCTAAAATACCTGTTGCACAGAGCACCAAAAGCGCTGCGCCAACCAAATAGCAAATCATGATCGCTTGGTCACTACTGATACCGCGTTTGGCTTGGCTAGAGGCAATGAAACCACCTACCAAAATACCCAATGCACCACAAAGCAAATAGGCGGTTAAGGTCAACGTGGCCATCTCAAAACTCACGCCATGCAAAGCTTTAAGAATGGGAACAGAGAAACTTTGCACCATCGCCAAGGTGACTGTTGATAGCATGAAAAAGCCGAAGCACCACCACACGACAGGTAGTTTTAGAAAAGCAAAAGAACTTTCGGTTTTTGTTACCTGTATTGTTGCCATTGAATTGAAGTCACGAACATCTTTAACTTCTGGAGTTTTAGCTACTTCAGTGTCAAAGCTTTGACGATTCAACCACAAAACCATTAAAACTACCGCATACAGTAAAGCCGCAGAAAAATAAGCGTTGCGCCAACCTACCAAGCTCGTCAGACCCGCATAAAAGATAGGCGCTATAGCCCATCCCAAGCTTCCCGAAATGCCATGCGTGCTATAAGCGTGACCTAATCTTGGAGGTGAAACGCGTTGGTTCAAAATTGTGAAATCACAAGGGTGAAACGGCGAATTTCCCAAACCAGCCAAGGCTGCGGCCACTATCAGCCAAGGGTAACCCTGAGCATTTGCTGCAACCAGTGCAGCCAAGACAAAAACGCCAATAGCTGAGAAAAGTACAGGCCGAGCGCCAACGCGATCAACCAAAAAACCCGAGAGAGCCTGCCCAACGCCAGATACCACAAAAAACACGGTAACTAAGAGTCCGAGCTGAGAAAAGCTCAACGCAAACTCTTTTTGAAAAACTGGAAATAACGGCACGAGCAACAAGTGCGAGAAATGCGACATGGCATGCGCAAGGCTGACCAAGCCAATGACTTTGGCGTCCTGTGACAGCGCGACAGACTTACTATCAAGTGTGGCAGTACTCATGCCACGATGATAGCAAGCTATACCCTGCGATTTTTACTTGAACACAAACAATCCCGGCGCATGAATTGGATCCACACTAACGGAAATAGTCGATTTAGGTAAAAACTTACCTTCTAACATGAGCTTGGACAACGGGTTTTCAATCCGCTGCTGAATGGCGCGCTTCAATGGGCGTGCGCCAAAGACAGGGTCAAAACCGACTTTTGCTAATTCTGCCAAGGCTGCCGTGGACACATCCAAAGTCAAATCCATCTTAGCCAAGCGTGCTTGCAAGATTTTGAGCTGAATGGCGGCTATGGATTGAATTTCTTTCACTCCCAAGGCATGGAAGACCACGGTTTCATCGATGCGGTTCAAAAATTCGGGACGGAAATGGTCTTTCAACTCATCCCAAACCGCTTCTTTGATCTCATCGTAAGGCTTGCCCACCATGGCTTGGATTTTATGCGAGCCAATATTACTGGTCATCACGATCACCGCATTTTTGAAGTCTACGGTTCGACCTTGGCCATCGGTGAGGCGACCATCGTCTAGCACTTGCAAAAGAACATTGAAAACGTCTGGGTGCGCTTTTTCAACTTCGTCCAACAAAATCACACTATAAGGTTTTCGACGGACGGCCTCAGTTAAATAGCCGCCCTCCTCGTAACCCACATAACCTGGCGGTGCGCCTATCAAGCGTGCAACGCTGTGTTTTTCCATAAACTCGCTCATATCGATGCGAATCAAATGGTCTTCCGAGTCAAACAGGAAACCCGCCAACGCCTTACACAGCTCGGTTTTACCCACACCTGTTGGACCAAGGAACAAAAAGGAGCCGGTTGGACGATTGGGGTCAGACAAGCCAGCGCGCGAGCGGCGAATCGCATTCGCCACTGCGGTGATGGCTTCTTCTTGACCCACTACGCGGTCATGCAATTTGCCCTCCATCACCAACAACTTGTCTCGCTCGCCTTGCATGAGTTTGGCGACTGGAATGCCAGTGGCACGTGCTACGACTTCGGCAATTTCTTCAGCACCGACTTGAGTGCGTAGTAGACGGGGCTTGGTCGAACCTTGCCCAGTATTGTCCTCTTCAGCGGCTTGAGCTTCTTTTAAGCGTTTTTCTAGTTCTGGCAGCTTGCCGTATTGCAGCTCGGCTACTTTGTTGAAATCGCCTTTGCGCTTCAAATCTTCTATCTGGAATTTGATCTTTTCCATGTCTTCCATGACAGTTTTTGAACCCTGTGCTTGCGCTTTTTCAGCCTGCCAGATTTCATCTAGATCAGAAATTTCTTTTTGCAAGGTCAATATTTCTTCTTCAATCAAACCAAAGCGTTTTTGAGAAGATTCGTCTTTCTCGCGCTTCACAGCTTCTCGCTCGATTTGCAGCTGAATCAAACGGCGGTCCAATTTGTCCATGACCTCGGGTTTGGAATCAAGCTCAATTTTGATTTTGGACGCAGCTTCGTCTATCAAATCAATCGCTTTATCTGGCAGAAAACGGTCTGTGATGTAGCGGTGGCTCAGCTCGGCTGCGGCTACTATCGCGGGGTCGGTGATTTGCACGCCATGGTGTACTTCATATTTCTCTTGCAAGCCGCGCAAAATAGCGATTGTTGCTTCAACAGTGGGTTCACCGACTAGGATCTTTTGGAAGCGACGTTCTAAAGCCGCGTCTTTTTCAATGTATTTTCTGTACTCATCAAGCGTGGTTGCGCCCACGCAGTGCAACTCACCTCGCGCTAAAGCGGGTTTGAGCATATTGCCTGCATCCATCGCGCCCTCAGCCTTACCCGCGCCGACCATGGTGTGCAGTTCGTCGATGAAGACAATGGTTTGCCCTTCGTCTTTAGCGAGGTCTTTCAGCACCGTTTTCAGGCGTTCCTCAAACTCCCCACGGAATTTTGCACCCGCTAATAACGCCGCCATGTCTAAACTCAACACCCGTTTGCCTTTGAGTGATTCAGGCACTTCACCCGCCACTATACGCTGCGCTAAACCTTCCACAATGGCAGTTTTCCCGACCCCTGGCTCACCAATCAACACTGGGTTATTTTTAGTGCGGCGTTGCAGCACTTGAATAGCACGGCGGATTTCGTCGTCTCTACCAATCACCGGGTCCAGCTTTCCCATGCGAGCACGCTCGGTCAAATCTACACAGTATTTTTTGAGTGATTCACGTTGGTCCTCAGCATCGGCATTGTCCATATTTTGACCACCTCGTACGGCGTCTATAGCAGACTCCAATGTTTTACGGTTCAAACCGTTGGTTTTGGCGAGTTTACCCAAATCCCCTTTAAAGTCACACAAGGCAAGCAGAAACAACTCACTGGCAACAAACTGGTCGCCACGTTTCATGGCTTCTTTTTCAGTAGTTTGTAACATGCTCAGTAAATCGCGGCCAGGTTGCACAAGTTCTTGCCCCTGCACTTGAGGGAGTTTTTTGATTTGCTCATCCGCACCTACCAATAAGCCTGCGACATTGACACCCGCACGTTGCAGTAGCGCCTTGGGCCCTTCATCTTGACGCAGCATAGCCGCCAGCAAATGCACTGGTTCGATATAAGGGTGATCTTGCCCCACAGCCAAGCTTTGCGCCTCGCTCAAGGCCTCTTGAAATTTGGTGGTTAGTTTGTCAGCACGCATGAATATCCTCCAGAATAGCCAACACTTTGGGCTTCTGGATAAATTTTCAAGTCAATAGCCAACATGCAGCTTGACTAAAATCAAACTCAAGACTCCACCAAGAGCTTTAAATCAAGATTTCGCACTTTCCAACGAAAAACCAGCGATTTTTTTGTAATGCTCAGAGATTGCGCCTAGTTCTTTTTGGCTGATCACATCGTCAATATGCCTAAATGGCTTATCTCCAGCTAGCTCGTCTACTTTGATATTGATAAAGTCTGGCGGTAAGCTGCGGTTTGTCTCTACGATACGAGAAGTGACGTCGCGTCGCTTGGCTTCATAGTTTTGTAGTGCCAGCAGCGGATCAGCCTGTTGCGCTAACTCTGCTGCCAAAGTACGTGCATCAATCAGCGCCTGTGCCGAACCGTTTGAACCGCGTGGATACATGGGGTGTGCGGCATCGCCCATCAAAGTGATACGGCCAAATGTCCATTGCGCGATCGGGTCTTTGTCAACCATGGGGTATTGCAGCACTTGATCGGCATTTCGAATCAGCGCGGGAACGTCCAGCCAGTCAAACGTCCAATCTTTGAAAATTGGCATGAAGTCTTCAATCTTGCCACCGCTGTTCCAGTCGTTCATGTCGCGGTTGTCACCTTCGATTTCCGCCATCCAATTGATAAGTTGATTGCCCTCGCCATCAATATTATCAACAATAGGATAAATCACCATCTTGCCTGTTTTGATGGAACCGACGCGCATATAACTTTTACCGGTCAGAATCGGCTTATGCCGTGTCACACCGCGCCATGTATTGATACCTGCAAAAGCAAGCTTTTCATCGGGATAAAACTGTTTTCGTACGGCTGAATGAATACCGTCGCAGGCAATCACAACATCTGCTGCCACACTAGGCAAAGATTGACCGTCGCTTAGCTGTACAAAATGAACGTTAGCACCCGCAGCGTCTTGTGTGACCCCGACACAACGGTGGTTGGTGTGGACGCGTTCTGCGCCTAAACGCTTGATAGCAGCTTCAAACAAAATACGGTGTAATTTGCCACGATGAATGCCGACTTCAGGCAGGGCATAACCAGCGTGTCTGCCACGCGGTTCTTTGTAAATGTATTGCCCAAAACGATTGAAAAACACACTCTCCAAGTTTTCGATACCAACAGCCTCCAGCTCAGCTTGCAAACCTAAATGTGCTAACTCGCGCATGGCATGCGGCAGCAAAGTGATGCCGACACCAAGTTCTTTGACATCGGGCACAGATTCGTAAACATCACACGACAAGCCATGCTGATGCAGCGAAAGCGCAAAAGCTAAACCTGCAATACCACCTCCAACAACGGCGATTTTCAATTGCTGTTTATTTTTTTGTGGATTTTTTTTGGTATTTATCGTCATTCGGCTGTTATTCTGCAGTGATACCGTTACGTCGAATAACTTCGCCCCAGCGCGGATAGTCTTTGTTAACGAGCTGGGTTAATTCATCTGGTGTTGACGTGTTTGCATCCATACCTGCTCGTTTGAGTAAGTCAGTAATTTCAGGGAGTTTCAAAATCCCAGAAATTTCCGCATTCAAACGATTCAAGACCGACGCAGACGTTTTGCTAGGCGCGAAAAAAGCATACCAAAGATCGACCTCAATGTCTTTGATACCCAGCTCACCAAAGGTAGCCACATTTGGCGCTACAGGGTGGCGCTTTGGGCTACCCACAGCTATGGCATTGAGCTTGCCAGCTTGCACAAAGCCCTGCGCAATATGCACAGGCAAAAAGCCCACCATGATTTCACCCGACAAAATGTCTTGCGTATAGCCCGCTGTGCCACGATACGGCACATGCAACATAAAAAGATTCGTCTTAACTTTGAACAACTCCATCGCCATGTGGTGCGGCGTACCTATGCCGGGTGAACCAAAGTTGATGTAGCCAGGTTTTGCCTTGGCTTGGGTGACCAAATCATTCACGGTTTTGATGCCCGTTTTGGGGTTGCTGACCATCATCAACGTACCCCAAGCCGCTAAGGACACAGGAGAAAAATCTTTGGTGGGATTGAAAGGTACATTTTTATAAAGCTGCGACGCCATCAACATGGTATTCGCCCCCATCATGACGGTATAGCCGTCAGGGCTGGCTTTGGCAACCGCATCTGCACCAATATTGCCACTCGCACCAGCCATGTTTTGTACAACGACAGGTTGACCCAATTTTTCGCTCAATTTTGGGGCAACAGCGCGCGCAATCGTGTCCATGCCCGTGCCTGCCGTGAAAGGGACGATGATTTTGACAGTCTGTGATGGCCACGTCTGTGCGCTAGCTGCAAATGCAACTGCCGCCAGCAAGCCAGTCAATGTGGTTTTCGGAAAAAATATTTTCATGGGTTTGTCTCTTTTTATCTTTAATTTAAATATTGAACTTAAAACTTGATCTTAAAAACACGTTGCGCATTGGTTTGAAAAAACTTCTTTTTGTCAGCATCGCTCATCTGCATGTTGTCCATCACAGCGACTTCATCGACCGCGTATTGGTAGGGATAGTCCATCGCGTACATCACATGGTCAACGCCGACGACGTCTTGTGTGAATTTAATGGCTTTTTCCCATGCCACACCGCTGTTGGTGATAATAAAGTTTTCTCGTAAATAATCACTCGGTTTTTTACGAATCGGCTTCATGCTCTCATAGCGCTGCGACTTCACTGTGGCTTGGTGCATGTAGTCTAGGCGATACGCCCAAAACGGCAACGCTTCACCCATGTGACCAATAATCATTTGCAACTTCGGGAATCGATCAAACACACCAGCGGTGATGATGCGCATAGCGTGCATGCCTGTCTCCACACCAAAACCATAAATCGCACCGTCTAAGCCACATTCTTGAAACGGCTCTATCATATTTTTTGGCAGTGAATTTGGGTGCAGATAAATCGGCACATCATGCGCCTCAGCAGCAGCGAAAATATCCCAAAATTTCGGGTCAGACAAATATTCACCCTGCGTGTGCGAGTTGATGATGACCGAGTGCATGCCCAGCTTAGTCACGCCACGTTCGATTTCTTTGGCAGCAGCCACCGGGTCTTGCGGCGCGACGGCGATCATTCCAGTAAAACGCGTTGGGTGTCGTCGCACGGCCTCAGCGAGCTGGTCGTTTGCTAATAAGCTGAACGACACAGCTGTCGCTTTGTCCATCACCTGCACACCCGGCGAAGTCAGCGCGATCACCTGGTGGTCAATGCCCGCCTCGTCCATATGCTGAAGCCGCACTTGGTCCAAATCCGTCAAACAACGCATAATGTGGGTTGCGCGTGCGCTGGGGCTACTCATGTAAAAACCCATCAAACCTTTGAAACCTGGGTCTACGTCTTTTTTGGCAAGAATCTTGCTGTAAATGTCTAGCATTTCTGGCGGCGCAAAGGCCTCTTCAGTTGCAATTCGTAAATACGGTACCTTGCTCATATTTCTAATTTCGAGTATTTGATTATTTTTGTTTGCATGCTAACCATTATTAGGTATTATTAACCCGATGTCACCCTAGGTTTTCCCTAGGATTTTGCTATAGAGTAAGGTGATTGAAATTTCTACAAACAACACAGTGCCAGCATTCATCAATTTATCCCAACTTTACGCCCGCCCCGGCTTCTTGCTTAGGCGTGCGCATCAAATATCTTCCGCAGTGTTTGAGGACGAATGCAAAGTCGTTGGCCTCACACCCGCGCAATTTGGTGTGCTGTGCGTGCTGCATGCTAGCCCAGGCTTGGACCAATCAACTTTGGGTCGAGCCCTAGGGTTCGACAAAGTCACTGTCATGCGCGTGATGCGAGGCTTAGAAACACGCGGCTTGATTCGCAGAGTCTATCCACCTACCAACAGACGCAACTTGTCCATATCGTTGTCAGACGCTGGATTAGACTTGCTGCTCAAAACACAAGAACCTGCTGAGCACGCCTACAACCGATTGATGGCACCGCTCAACCACGAGCAGCGCAATCAACTCGTTTCATTGCTGCAACTTTTGACAACCGGGCTTGAAGGCGATGCGCGCGCAGCTTTTGTATCACCTATCAAAGATGATTTCAAAGTAATAGCGAATGAAGAAGTGTCTGAGCCAGTGTGCATTCAAAAACAAGCGCTCAAAACGGCATAAATTGCTCGTTTTTTACTTTTGCCACTTGGCAAGTGCAAGCTCATCACTTGACCGCGCATCCACCCACCGCGCTGCTGCTGTAGTCGAACCTGGGGTTAGCTCTTTCTTCCAAAATGGTGCTTGGGTTTTCAGGTAATCCATCACAAATTCACAGGCTTGGAATGATTCACCTCGGTGCGCTGAGGTGACAGCTACCATCACGATTTGATCCAAGGGCTGCAATTTGCCGATACGGTGAATTACGCGGACTGCGTAGATATCAAACCGCTTGAAAGCCGCATCAATGGTGGCTTCGATAGATTTCTCTGTCATACCCGGGTAGTGCTCTAGCTCAAGCTCGCTGACGTGGTCGCCTTCGTTGACATCGCGTACCGTGCCGACAAAGCTGCAAACTGCGCCTACGCGTTTGTCTGAAGCGCGGAGTTTGGCAATCTCGTTGCTAAGATCGAAATCTTCGGATTGGACAACTGCTCTTGGCAACATCAGTATTTCCTATCCACCCGTTACAGGTGGGAAAAAAGCGACTTCACAGCCCTCTAGCAACACCGCATCATCGCCACTCATGTCTTGATTTAAAGCCATTCGAAGGGTTTTGCCTTTGAAGGCCGCGTCCAAGCATTCGGCATACGCGCCGCCGCGTGCAGCCAGTTCGTTGCGCAGTTGCCCAAGCGTGGTAGCACTGGTTTGCAGCACTTCCGAGCCTTGGCCGACGGCTTCGCGGATCGAGGCAAAGTATTTAACATGGATTTTCATAGCTATCAGGTAATTTTTATGACAGTAAATCAGCAAACGACACAAACTGAACCATATCACCAACGGCGATGGTCTGCCCAGACGGGTTATCGACCACGCCATCGCCCCAAACGGCAGAAGTCAATACGCCAGAGCTTTGATTAGGGAACAAATCCAAACCGCCTGATGCATTACGCTTAACACGAAGAAATTCACGGCGTTTGTCTGCCTTAGCCCATGTAAAGTCTGACTTAACGGCTATGGATTGTGTAGCAATAGGTGCTACATTTTCTAGCCCTTGTAGCTTCAAAATGAAGGGGCGTACCAATACCAAAAAGGTGATGAAACTCGATACTGGGTTGCCGGGTAAACCGATGAAATGCGTTGAACTTCCGGAATTATTAACTTTCCCATACGCAAACGGCTTGCCAGGTTTGATGGCAATTTGCCACAAATTCAGCTCACCCAGTGCCGTCACAGCGGGCTTGATGTGGTCTTCTTCACCGACGGAGACACCACCACTGGTCAAAATCAAGTCGTGCCCCTCGGCGGCGCTGCGCAAAGCCGCTTTGGTTGCTTCTAAATTATCGGGAACGATGCCCATATCGGTGACATCGCATCCCAAACGCTTCAGCAAAGCCCGCAAAAAGAAACGGTTGGAGTTGTAAATACTGCCCGCAGGCATGTTTTCTGGTGCAATGTCTCCCGGCATGACTAACTCGTCGCCCGTAGAGAACAAAGCCACTTTGGGCTGCCGCACCACAGACAATTGC
>JANPLX010000197.1:0-2174 GCA_031422495.1 Polaromonas sp.
ACCGACCTGAATAATGGCCATCCCCAAGCCTTTTTCGCCGGCTACGGGTTGCAACAGTACCGCCATGCGAATGGCATCGCCGCGAAATTTGCTGTCATAGAAATCAACCAATGCAGCATAAGGCCTTTTGTCCGGCAGTTCTCCCCGCCAAAGAGGCAAGTCTTCAAACCCATCTATCAACTTGCCATTGGTGTTTGAAACTCGGTAAAACATGCGGCTGCGGTTGTCTGCTTCAAAAGCTTCAAGTGCTGCGTATGGAATAGTCGTGCTTATTTGGGCTTGGTCTCCCACTCCTTCGACTTTAAGCAACTCACCGATAGATTTCGCCGAGGCTAGTAGGGTACGGTCGTATGCGGTGTTGATGGCAGAAAGCGCTTGACGATACAAAAAGAAAGTATCGACAGCGACAAACAAACAAATCGGCACCAAAATGCCTATGAGTAAGGTTCGGCGCAAAGAGGTTGCGCGCTTCACGCGTTTGTATCCTCTTTAAGCAAGTAGCCTAGCCCGCGCAAAGTCATTAAATTTACACCCTTGCCGTATAATTTTTTTCGCAAGCGGTAAACCACCACCTCGATGGCTTCGTATTGCACTTCGGTTGCATTGGGAAATACCAGCTTAAACAGCTGTTCTTTGCTGACGGCATGCCCTACTTTTCGCATTAAAGGCACGAGTAAGGCCAGCTCGCGAGGTGTTAACTCAACCACCGCCTCGTTGCAATAGACAGCACCGCTTTGTTTGTTGTAACTCAGCTGCCCTGCCTGACTAATTTCGCTACTGGGCTCGGCCAGTGTTGTCATGTTGCGTCTGTGCAAGGCGCGCAGTCTCGCTTCTAATTCATCCAAATCAAACGGTTTGGCCAAATAATCATCTGCACCAGCGTTTAAACCGATGACGCGATCGCCCACAGTGCTTCTGGCCGTCAATATAAGTACAGGTGTCAGCAATCCAAGCTGGCGTGCTTGAGAGAGCACGGCCAAACCATCTAGGCTGGGGAGTGTCAAATCTAGCAACACCACATCGGGTTGCAATTGCTTCCATGCGGTCAGTGCTTGTAGGCCGTCACCACAAGTAGCGACGGTGATCGCGCGCAAACTGAGCGAACGTTGCAACGCTGTTTGCATGGCGAGATCGTCTTCAATAATTAATAACTTCACAGCCAGCACCCTAGCATAAACAAGCAAATAGACGGCAAAACAGCACTTTCTAAGTGTTTTCCCTATAAAAAAGCATGGTTTTCGACAGCCAAACGACAGCCAAGCACGGCATCATTTGAAGGTTAAGCAATCCTACCATTTGCTATTAACTTATTGTATTTATTCAATTAGGAGTCTACGATGCGTCGCGATACATTTCTCAAATCTTTAGCTGCTTTGGCCGCTGCAGGCGCTTTGCCTTTGACGGCACATGCAGCTGCGAATATCAAAATGATGATTCCAGCTAACCCAGGTGGTGGCTGGGATACCACAGGTCGCGCACTTGGCAAAGCCATGTTGGATGCAAAATCTGCGGATACCGTGCAATATGACAATAAGGGTGGCGCTGCTGGCGTCATCGGCTTGGCACAATTCGTCAACGCCAACAAGGGCGATGCAAATTCGCTGATGATGATGGGTGCAGTCATGTTAGGCGGCATCATCACGGGCAAGCCGCAAGTGGGCTTGGACAAAGTGACACCGATTGCGCGTTTAACCAGTGAGTACAACGTGTTTGTGGTGCCTGCCAATTCACCGTTCAAAACGATGAAAGACGTGGTTGAACAAATGAAAAAAGACCCAGGCAGTGTGACTTGGGGTGGTGGCTCAAAAGGTTCAACTGAGCACATCTCAGCATCCATGTTGGCTGGCAAAGTCGGTGTTGATCCTAAGAAAGTTAATTACGTCGCTTTCCGTGGCGGTGGCGAGGCGATTGCTGCTATTTTGGGTGGCAACGTGAAAGTGGGCGGCAGCGGCTACAGCGAGTTTGCAGAGTACATTACTGCGGGAAAAATGCGTGCAATTGGCGTGACATCAGAAAAGCGCTTGCCTGGCATCAATATCCCAACCATGAAAGAACTGGGTTATGACGTGGTGTTGGGCAACTGGCGCGGCGTCTATGGTGCGCCTGGCATCACCGCCGAGCAACGTGCTGCGTTGACTGAGATTGTGGTGAAAGCAACCAAATCTAAAGCTTGG
>JANPLX010000198.1:0-3394 GCA_031422495.1 Polaromonas sp.
ATGGAGCCAAGACAAAACCCTTAGAGCTTGGATGCACGATAGCCGCCTAGACGGTTTCGCCAAGCTGATGTCCAGCGTTGACCCGAGTGATGTTGAAAAGCTAGCTATTTTGGGCGACTTGAAGGCACAGGCGAAGGCGGCAATGGGGAATTTGCCTAAGTTAATGGCACTCTCACCCTGATTTAGTTAATACTAAGTAAGCGTACTAAGCAATTTAGCTTGGATCGTAAGCCAAAAGCTGCTGGATCAGGCTTTGCAGATGTCCCTGCAACGTATCAAACCCTGCATGCATCGCCAAGGTGTTTTCATCCATATACAACTTGCGGTTGATCTCTAGCTGCACGCTGTGGCGATGTTGTTCAGGCTTGCCGTAGCGACGCACCAGTTCGACGCCTTTGTAAGGGTGGTTGATGGCAACGTCATACCCATGCTGCGCCAGTTGCTCCTGAATAAAGAGCGACAAGCTTTCGCTAGAGGTGGTATTGTCACGGTTGCCAATCACAAAATCTGCATGCACCAAACCCGGAAAATCTGTCGCGTGGCTGCTGCTGATAGCGGGCATACTGTGGCAATTGATGTGGATGCTGTAGCCGTGGCGGGCATGCGCTGCGTCTATCGCGCTGCCCACCGCCGCATGGTAAGGCTGCCAGCATTTAGCAATGCGCGCCTGCACCTCTGCCACACTGAGTGGGCGGTTGTAGAGCGGAAAACCATCATCCGTCATCCGCCAAATCAAGCCCTTGCCCAGACGCAGTTTTGACTGTACGGCAGCATTCTGCTCTCCTAATTCATCTGGCCAAGTACCAGACAGCATGGTGGCGTCAATCTCGGTAACGTTGCGGTTAGCGTCTAAATAACTACGCGGAAAATGCGCCTCCACCCATGCCACACCCAATGCGGGGGCGAAGCTGTACAGTTTTTCAACATGCGTGTCTTCCGCGCGGCGCAAAGTAGCTAAATCACACACATGGCCAAAATCTTGCGGGTAATCCGTGCCGCTGTGCGGCGAATCCAGTACCAATGGCGTGCTACCAGCGCTACTTGAAATGAATTGTTTTAGCTCAGCTAAAGTATTAGACATAGGCAAAATTAGTTAGATTTAGGTGTAATTTTGCTATACTTTTAATAGCTACTTAGGCAATAAATACGCCGGCTAGAGTCATATTTATTACCTAAAACCCGATTTTAACCCAGCTTCTCGTTGACCCAACCCTGAGCACTGGCCAGCGCCTTGTCCAACCCGCTCGCGTCCGTGCCACCCGCCATCGCCATGTCCGGCCGGCCACCGCCTTTGCCACCCACTTGTGCGGCCAAGAAGTTGACTAGGTCGCCGGATTTGACTTTACCCATCACATCAGCCGTCGCACCGGTAGCGAGTTGCACCTTGCCACCGTCCACGCTGGCCAAAACGACCACCGCAGATTTCAGTTTGTCTTTCAACTTACCCACCGTGTCGCGCAAAGTCTGGGCCGCATCGGCGGCACTGACGCCTTCCATTTTAGCGACGAGGAATTTAATTCCTTTTAAATCAACAGCTTGCGACAACAAAGCGTCGCCTTGGTGCGATGCGAGTTGCCCCTTGAGCGCGGAGATTTCTTTTTCCAGCGCCTTGTTTTGATCCAGCAAGCTTAGCAGCCGCTCACCCAGTTCAGGCACAGCAACTTTGAGCGCACCGGCAGCTTTGGACACGGTGGCCTCCAGATCTTGCAAATACGACAGCGCGTTTTGACCCGTCACCGCTTCAATCCGACGCACACCAGAGGCGATACCGCCCTCCGACACGATTTTGAACAGGCCAATATCCCCCGTGCGCTGCACATGTACGCCGCCGCAGAGCTCTTTGGACGAGCCAATTTCCAACACACGTACAGAGTCGCCGTATTTTTCACCAAACAGCATCATCGCGCCGCTGGCTTTGGCAGCTTCGATATCCATGACCTTGGCGGATGCGGCTGCGTTGTTCAAAATTTCGGCATTCACCTGCGCCTCAATCGCCAGAATCTGCGCATCTGTGACGGGTGCGTTGTGCGCAAAGTCAAAACGAGTGCGCTCGGCGTTGACCAAGCTGCCCTTTTGCTGCACATGCTCACCCAGCACTTCGCGCAGGGCTTTGTGCATCAAGTGGGTAGCGCTGTGGTTGCGGATGGTTTTGGCACGCAGCTCTAGGTTTACCTGTGCTGCCACGGTATCGCCCACCTTCAAGCGACCAGACGCCAGCACACCATGGTGGCCGAAGACGTCTGCCTTGATTTTTTGGGTGTCTTGAACTTCGAAAACTGCTGACGACGTGCTAATCACGCCCTCATCTCCCACCTGCCCGCCGCTTTCGGCGTAGAACGGTGTGGTATCGAGCACGATGACACCGTTTTGACCTGCATTTAGCACGGTAGCCGGCGTATTATCTGCATATAGTGCTATTATTTTTGAAGTAACTTGGAGTTGTTCGTAACCGACAAAGTCATTGATATCGCCGCTGTAGTCCAGCGCTTTGTCCATTTTGAACTTGCCAGCCGCGCGGGCCATGGTTTTTTGACGCAGCATGGCGGCGTCAAAACCGGCTTCGTCCACGTCCACGCCACGGTCGCGGCAGACGTCGGCGGTCAAGTCCAGCGGGAAGCCGTAGGTGTCGTGCAGTTTGAAGGCGACTTCGCCTTCTAAAACTTTATCGCCATCCTTCAGAGCACCGTCCAGCAGGGTCATACCCGTTGCCAGTGTCTCAAAGAAGCGCTCTTCTTCTTGCTTCAGCACCTCAGTGATGCGCTGCTGCTGCTTCGCCATGTTCGGATAAGCCTCGCCCATGACGCTGACCAAGTCGGCCACCAGTTTGTGGAAAAACGGGGTCTTTTTGCCCAGCTGGTAGCCGTGGCGGATGGCGCGGCGCACGATGCGGCGCTGCACGTAACCGCGCCCTTCGTTGCTAGGCACCACGCCGTCGCTCACTAAAAACGCCGTCGCGCGGATGTGGTCGGCAATCACGCGCAGGCTCTTGTTTTGCATGTCGGTGCAGCCTGTTTCACGGGCGGCGGCTTTGATCAGCGCGTCGAAAATATCGATTTCGTAGTTGCTGTGGACGTGTTGCAGGATGGCGGCTAAACGCTCCAGCCCCATACCCGTGTCCACGCACGGTGCAGGGAGTTTGACCAAGCTGCCGTCGGCCTGCATGTCAAACTGCATGAACACGTGGTTCCAAATCTCGATAAAACGGTCGCCGTCTTCGTCCGGGCTGCCCGGTGGGCCACCGGGGATGTGCGCGCCGTGGTCGTAAAAAATCTCAGAGCACGGGCCGCAGGGGCCGGTATCGGCCATCATCCAGAAGTTGTCTGACGCGTATTTTTTGCCCTTGTTGTCGCCAATGCGCACGATGCGGTCGGCGGGCAAGCCAATCTCGTTGTGC
>JANPLX010000199.1:0-6726 GCA_031422495.1 Polaromonas sp.
CCCACTGTGTTTTGACTACAAAGTTGCCCCTGAAAGCTACCAAATCTGCGGCATGCCACCACCTAGCTCGGGCGCGATTGCGATTGGGCAAATTTTGGGCATTTTGAACAACACAGTTGCGCCGCAGCTGCCTTTGAATGCGGCCAAAGTGCCCACGGCTGCCGAGTTCCTCAGCCCCGAGTGGCTGCACTTGTACCTGGAAGCTTCGCGCCTCGCTTTTGCGGATCGTGCGCAGTATGTAGCGGACCCTGAATTCGTCGCGCCACCAGCGGGAAGTTGGACGAGTTTACTGGATCCAGCTTATTTAACGCAGCGCTCAAAATTAATCGGTGAGATGAGTATGAAAACGGCTGTAGCCGGCGTACCTATTGCCTCAGGCGCTATCAAAACCAGTGAGAATTTGAAGTATGCACCGATGCCTGATCAGATCGAGTACGGCACATCACATATCAGCATCATCGATGCGGCGGGCAACGCTTTGGCGATGACGACGACAATTGAAGGCGCTTTTGGTTCGATGCAGATGGTGTCGCCTAGCCCCGCTTTAGCAGGGGGGTTCCTCTTGAACAACGAGCTGACCGACTTCAGCTTCGCCCCCACAGACGCCGCTGGCAAACCCATCGCCAACCGCGTTGAGCCCGGCAAACGCCCCCGCTCCAGCATGGCGCCCACCCTCGTGATCGACAAAACCACAGGCAAAGTCATCATGAGCGCCGGCAGCCCAGGCGGTGCATTGATCATCCATTTCACCGCGAAAACGCTGATCGGCATCCTGAATTGGGACATGAACGCCCAACAAGCCATCAACCTGCCCAACTTCGGCTCCCTCAACGGCCCCAGCATCTTAGAAGCCAAGCGCTTTCCACCCGCCGTTGTTGAAGCGCTGAAAGCCAAAGGGCATGAGATTCGGGAAATTGATATGACCAGTGGCTTGCAGGTGATTGAACGGACGACTTCTGCGGGTGCTACGACTTATGATGGGTTCTTTGGTGGGGCGGATCCGCGGCGTGAAGGGGTGGTTTTGGGGGATTGATAGTTATTTAGGCTATTTTATGGGTCATTTATGGCTCTAGCCGGCGTATTTATTGACTAAAGTGCTATATTATTTATAGCAAATTAGTCTTTTGACTTATTCCCCTCTTTGACAAAGAGGGGTTAGGGGAGATTTTCTCTCTCCGCCCCCGCTCTCCCCCAGCCCCTCTCACCCCGCCGGGTGAAAGGGGAGTTTTCATTTGGCATTTGGCGGCCGAGTGAGGCTTCTACCAGCAGAGGCATAAAAATTGGGGTCGGACTCACAACCTCTTGCATGTGCATACATTTGTGCATACAATACAAACTATGCAGATTGAATTTGACCCCGAAAAGGCACGAATAAACCCACTCAACCATGAGGGTGTGACCTTTGACGAAGCCAAAGTTGTGCTGCTTGACCCGTATGCCCTGACGCGAGAAGACACCGATTCAAGCGGTGAAGCGCGGTTTGTAACGCTAGGCATGGGTGCAAAAAACCGCATTTTGGTCGTGGTGTGGACGTTGCGCGGCGATATTCCACGCTTAATTTCGGCTTGGAAAGCCAATCAACCTCAAAGGAGAACGTATGAGCAACAATTCTGACCCTACTTTCAAGCAATACGCTGATATGGATTTCAGCACGGCTAAACCCGTCAAAGATATTCCCGCATTGGCAAAACTGCAAGCCGCGCAAGGCGGTAAATCACGCATCACCATGCGCGTAGACAACGCGACGCTGGCCGTGTTTAAAGTGCAAGCCGAGATGACGGGTGGCAGCTACCAAACGCTGATGAACGAAGCTTTGGCGGAGTTTGCGCAAGGGCGTAGACTCGCGGATGTGGTGCGGGAAACGATCAAGCAAGAGTTGCATGCAGCCTAGATTTATGCCTAAAGCCGGCGTATTTATTGCCTAAGCAGCTATTATATATATAGCATTTTTCTGCTATTTTCACAAATTTAGCTGGCTTGCTTCCCCCGCTCTCCCCCAGCCCCTCTCACCCCGCCGGGTGAAAGGGGAGCTTTCATTTGAAGGTAGGCAGCCAAGTGAAGCTTCTACCAGCCGAGGCAAAGAAATTGGGGTCAGATTCCAATTCAGGACAATTCTGCAGCCGGAGCACTACCCCGCCCCATCGAAATTGGACTCTGACCCCATTTTCTGGTTTAGGCTGCGCAAAGCACTCCTACAATCACCCCATGGCCATCCCAGCAAGCTTCATCCAAGAACTCATCGCCCGCGCTGATGTCGTTGACATCGTGGGGCGGTACGTTCAGTTGAAGAAGGGGGGGGCTAACTTTATGGGGTTGTGCCCGTTTCATGGGGAAAAGTCGCCTTCCTTCAGCGTGAGCCCGACCAAGCAGTTTTACCATTGCTTTGGCTGCGGCAAAAACGGCAATGCGATCAGTTTTTTGATGGACCATGGTGGGATGAGTTTTGTCGAAGCCGTGAAGGATTTGGCGCAGCAGTACGGCATGCAGGTGCCGGAGGAAGAAGGATCGCCGCAAGACCGCGCGCGCGCTGCCGAGCAGCGGCAAAAGCAGGCAACGCTGACGGATGTGCTGGAAAAAGCCTGCGATGCGTACAAAAAACACCTGAAAAACTCGCCCAAAGCGATTGATTACTTCAAAGGCAGGGGACTGAGTGGCGAGATTGCCAAGCAATTTGGTCTGGGCTACGCGCCTGAGGGCTGGCGCAGTTTGGCGAGTGTGTTTGCTAATTACGATGACCCGCTGCTGGCGGAGAGTGGTTTGGTCATCACGAATAACGAAAATGGTGATGGCGATAAGGCGACCGAAAAACGTTACGACAGGTTCCGTGACCGAATGATGTTTCCGATTCGCAATGTCAAAGGCGAATGCATTGGTTTTGGCGGACGGGTGCTTTTCGAAGGCACACCCAAGTATTTGAACTCGCCCGAAACGCCGGTTTTCAGCAAAGGGCGGGAGCTGTACGGGCTGTTTGAAGCGCGCACGCACTTACGCGAACACGGCTACGCGCTGGTGACCGAGGGCTATATGGATGTGGTGGCGCTGGCGCAGCTGGGTTTCCCAAACGCGGTGGCAACGCTGGGCACGGCGTGTACAACGGACCATGTGCAAAAGCTGTTTCGCTTCACCGATTCGGTCGTTTTCAGTTTTGACGGCGACGCTGCGGGGCGACGCGCGGCACGCAAGGCTTTGGATGGTGCGATTCCGTTTGCAACCGACGTACGTAACGTCAAATTCCTGTTTTTACCGGCCGAGCATGACCCAGACAGCTTTATCCGCGAGTTTGGCAAAGAGGCGTTTTCACGCTATGTGAGCGAGGCGACGCCGCTGTCGCGCTTTTTGATCGACGCTGCTCGGGAAGGTTGCGACCTGAACACCATGGAAGGCCGCTCGCGTCTTGCTAGCAATGCGAACCCGCTGTGGTCTGCCATGCCAGAGGGTGCGCTGAAGCGCCAACTGCTGGGCGAGATTGCCGATTTGGTACAACTGAGCACCCGTGAGTTGACCGAGATTTGGGACAGTGCGGCTGCGGCTAAGCTGCCGCCTAGCAAGTCGAAATACACAAGCACCGGCAGCGAAGGTGGCAACTACAGCTCCAACTACAACAATTCAAACAACTCAGCCAAAACCTACAACGCCGATGGTAGCCCAGTAGAGAGTTTTTCATCGAAAAAAGATTACTATAAAAATAATAGCGCCTCAGGCAATAAATACGCCGGCTCGGGTCAGTTTTCTGGATCTAAATTTGGCATAAAAACTGGTATTTCACGCGTGCATGGCCGCAGCCAACCCACAGGTCGTGCAGACCATGCAGCGCGTATTTTGATCAGCAACACAGCCCTGTGGGACACCATGTCGCACGACGACCACGCCATGCTGTGCGAACAGCCTGCCCCTGCCGGAGCGCTGTTTGTGTGGTTAGAGGCACAGTTGCATGACCATGGCGCGCTGCCTTGGGGCGCATTGAGAGAAGGATTGCGAGGTGCAGAGTTGGAGTCGTTTGCGCTGAAGCTGATGGCAGAAGCGCCGAAAGAGACACTTGATGAGTCGGTGAAAGATGGCTCAAAACCGTCTGCAAATGCTGCTTTGTCGCCGCAAGAAGCCATGCGTGAAGCGCAACACGAGCTGCGTTCGCTCTTAAACCGCATGCACATTGACCGCCTCAAAGCGCTTGAAACCGAGGTGATAGAGGCCGCAAAAGCCGACCCAACGCAGTTGAATAAGTACAAAGACATTGTGGAACGGCGTAAAAAGCTGGAAGCATCGCTGGTCGCCGCGATTTAGCTGGCTCCTCTAAATTTAGATACTTCCTCTAAAAAGCTTGTAAATTCAAGCTGTTACAAGCCTTTTTAGAAAATCTAGCAATTGAATTTGGTATAATCCACATTCTCGGCAAGAGCGACAGCAACACCTCCGGACATAGGCCACCAGTGAATTGACTCACACGCGCCACCTACCGCAAGGATTGCATTCCAAATGTTCGCCCTACATCTTGCTGTTGAAGTTGGTTAATTCAAGTTAGCTTAAATTAGCAAAGTTCAAGTTCTCATCATTCCCGTTGTTATTTCCGTTTACATACCTGTTTTCTCTGAATTTTTAGCGTCTCTTTGTTGTCGTCTTGCGTATTGTTGTTTTGTCCTATTGAGGTCTCAAATCATGCCTACAAAAAAGCCAGTAAAAAAGCCATTAGCTGCTGCAAAACCTGTCAAAAAGGTTGTCAAAGTTGTATCTAAACCTGTTGCTAAACAAGTTATCAAGCAAGCTGCTAAAAAACCAGTCAAAGCGGTAGCCAAACCTGTCCCGAAAGTGAAACCCGTGACCGTATCGAAAAGTAAAGTTACCCCTGAAGCTCCAGCTCTGAAGCGCGCTCCTAAACCCGGCGAAAAAGTGGCTGCAAAAGTAGAAAAAGCCGTTAAATCGCCAGTTAAAGCGCCAGCTAAAACAGCAGCCAAAGCCGCTGCGCCTGAAAAAGAAGTCAAAAAAGGTGCCAAGCGTGGCCCGAAACCAAAAGGTTCGATTGCACCGCCGGGCGATGCAGATTTGTCTGATATTGAAGACGATTTGGTCGGAGAGCCAGTTGCCGTTGCCTTGAACGCCAATGGTGAAAAGATCAAGCCTTTGCGAATGAAAATCAGCAAGGCCAAAGAGCGCGCGCTGATCAAAGAGTTTGGCTTGGACGACACGGTGCTGTCAGAAGAAGATTTGGCGATTCGCCGTACACGCTTGAAAGCGCTGATCAAACTGGGTAAAACCCGTGGCTATTTGACGCACGGCGAGATTTCTGACCATTTACCTGACAAGCTGGTTGACGTTGAAACTTTAGCGGTGGTGATCAACATGTTGAAAGACATGGGCGTGTCGGTGTTTGAGCAAACGCCAGACGTGGATGCGATTTTGAATTCGGGCGAAACTGTTGCTTCTGACGAAGAAGCTGAAGAAGCCGCTGAAGCCGCCGTTGCCACAGTGGACAGCGAATTTGGCCGCACCACCGACCCCGTGCGCATGTACATGCGCGAGATGGGTACCGTTGAACTGCTGACGCGTGAAGGTGAGATTGAAATCGCCAAGCGCATTGAAGGCGGCTTGATGCGCATGATGGAAGCCATCAGCGAGAGCCCGGCCACGATTGCTGAAATCTTCGAAATGATGGAAGAAATTCGCCGTGGCGATACCAAAGTGATTATTTCTGGCGTGGTGGACGGCTTCTCCAACATCAACGAAGCTGACGACTATGTGGCGGAAGAAGACTTTGACGAGTTTGACGAAGCCGACGATGACGATGGCAAAGGCGGCTCGAAAGCTTTGACGCGCAAGCTGGAAGAATTGAAAGTGGAAGCGCTGCGTCGTTTCGACATCATTCGTGATTACTTTGAAAAGTTGCACAAAATTTATGACAAAGAAGGCTATGGCACACCCAACTATGTGAAGGCACAAAAGCTGCTCTCAGAAGAATTGATGAAGATTCGTTTCACAGCGAAAACGATTGAAAAATTATGCGATTTGCTACGTGGCCAAGTTGAAGACGTGCGCAAAAAAGAGCGCGAGTTACGCCGCATCATTGTGGACAAATGCGGTTATCCGCAAGCCACCTTTATTGCCGAATTTAGCGGCCGTGACAAAAACAACCAGCCTGCACCATCACATTTGCTCGATTTAAAATGGATTGAAAAGCAGGCTGCTGCGGGCAAACCGTGGAGCGTGATCATGGCGCGCAACATTCCGCCGGTGCAAGATATTCAGCAAAAGTTAGCTGACTTGCAAGCCCGCGTGGTGGTGCCGATTGACCACCTCAAAGACATCAACAAACGCATGAACGAAGGCGAGCGTGGCTCGCGTGCGGCGAAGAAAGAAATGATCGAGGCGAACTTGCGCTTAGTCATTTCGATTGCTAAGAAGTACACCAACCGTGGCTTGCAATTCTTGGACTTGATTCAAGAAGGCAATATCGGCTTGATGAAAGCGGTGGACAAGTTTGAATACCGCCGTGGCTACAAGTTCTCAACCTACGCGACTTGGTGGATTCGCCAAGCGATCACCCGCTCCATCGCCGACCAAGCACGCACGATTCGCATTCCGGTGCACATGATCGAAACCATCAACAAGATGAACCGCTTGAGCCGTCAGCATTTGCAAGAGTTTGGCTTTGAGCCAGATGCAGGCATGTTGGCTGAGCGCATGGAGATACCGGAAGACAAGATTCGCAAAATCATGAAAATTGCGAAAGAGCCG
>JANPLX010000200.1:0-13786 GCA_031422495.1 Polaromonas sp.
CGCATCACGTAGCTCATGCTTGGTGTGAGTAATTTATAGGTCGGATTCGATTGCCCGCCTTTGAACATTTCAACCGTCAACGGCCCTTTGAAGCCAGGTAAATGTTGGTCTAAATAATTTTTAAGGGCGGCGACATCAAACAAGTGTTTTTCGGACACTTCTTTTGTGCCTACAAAATGGTCAAAATCAGTCATACACAAAGACTCCCACGCTCTTCACTACGTGTAACACGCTGCCCTCCGAGAGGGCTAATTTTTCTAAGGGCGGCCTGTCGAAAAATTCCATTTTTATTCCTCCGAAACAGTGATTCTACCCAGCGCTTCGCGGTCTCGAATCACCAAGCCTGCGGCTTCGATACGAATCACGCCATCGCGCTCCATGTGTTTCAGCTCTTGGTTAACGCGCTGACGCGATGCGCCCAAGAGCTGCGCCAGTTCTTCTTGCGCCAAATGTAAGCTGATGCGCATTTCGGCCGCATTTGCCAAATTTGGCACACCGTAGCTGCGCACCAAATGCGCTAATTGCTTGGCGAGCCGCGCTCGCAAGGGCAGGGTGTTCAAATCTTCCACCAAGCCGTATAACTGGCGAATGCGACGTGCATGCAAGCGCAAGAGTGCTTCGTAGAGTTCGTTGTGGTTTGCCAATATTTTCTTGAAATCTGCCTTGGCAACGTTCAAAACGGTTGACTCTCCGTGAGAGTACACATCGTGCGTACGCCTGTCGCCGTCAAAAATAGACACATCGCCAAACCAAATGCCAGGCTCCACATAGGTCAGGGTGATTTGTTTGCCCGAGACTGAGGTCGAACTCACTCGGAGTGCGCCCATGGCGCAGGCAAACCAAGTCTCAGGCGGCTCTCCACGCACGGCGATCAACTCACCATCTCGATGGCGTTTGACGTAGGCGCAGCGCAAAATATCGTGCTTTAACGAGGGCGATAAGGCAGAAAACCAGCGTCCCGAGTTGATTGCGGTACGCTCTTCTACCGTCATGATGGGGTCATCTATTGGGTGCATCTGGTTACTCACTTTGCTCTGATTGTCATATGCGATACGTCTTAAATAGGTTTCTAGTGTCGCACAAGCGTCAACTGCCTGTTGTTGATCTCGTATTGGATCTAATCCCTCAACAAAACCAGCTCAGGTTTCATTTGTGATGCTTGCCTGAAATGATTACTTTTTCGTTGGTATTATTCACATAAGTTTCTAATGCGTAAACCAAAGTAAGCAGTTACACTGAATTTGCAAAAGGTACAAGACAAAAGACTCGTACTAAATTTTGATTGTCACTGCCAAGAGAGAAGAAAGGAGCACAAAATGTCACTTCTAAGCAAGCCGTTTTTCAAACATGCTGTGCGATACATGTTTGTGCTGCTGTTTTTGACGCTCTCATTGATATTGGCAGCCTGTGGCGGTGACGCTGGTAACGCTGCTACCAACTCTGACAGTAACGAGGCGCCGCAAGTTACTGCTGGTGTGACTAATTCTTCGATCCAAAGCCCTGCGACCACCGCAACAGACAACGACACCACCTGCGGCATTCCTAATTTTCAGGCCGAATTTATCGCTTTGGTCAACGGTGCCCGTGCCAAGGGCGCCGTCTGCGGTGAGGTGACGCGCAAATCTAGCAAACCCCTTGTTTGGAACGATTTGTTGAGCTTTGCCTCGCTCGTTCATTCAAGCGACATGGCCTTTAATAATTTTTTTGATCACAATAGTCCCCGCACAGGCACTCTGCGCGAACGTATTCGTGGCACTGGCTTTCAATATGAGGAAGCAGGGGAAAACCTGGCTGGCGGCCAGACCAGTATCGCCAAAGTGGTCAACGATTGGCTGCAAAGCCCCAGCCATTGCGCTAATATGCTGAATCCTGAATTCAAAGTCATGGGTGTAGCCTGCAAGCGCAACTCGGCGTCGTACTATAAAAATTACTGGACGCTAGAAATGGCGTTGCCTATGGGCGAGAAGCGTGAGTCGGAAGACGACGATAAAAAAGAAAACAAAGACGACTGAACTTAAACTTTCGCATTAAGCCCGTAATTTTTCTATGTAAAGTTGACGGCAGACGACGACTTTTGAGATCTAGGCACAGTAAGATGCCGCATGATTTTTCTCGCTTATTGTCGATACCTTGTCGCTATACTGGTCACCACGCTGATAGTTGGTTGTAGCGCCACAGCCATTATCCCAATCACGCCAACCACGCCAATCGCTCCTGTCGCCACAATTAGCCCGATTCACCAAAGCGCACAAAGTACGCGAATTACAGAAAGCATACAAAGCACTAGTTCTGCGCAAGATAGCCCCATCTACATCAAAATAGTGGATGCCAAGAACAACAAAGGCCTCTGTGTCACGGCTAATATGCCCTCTGAAGTGCTCAGCCATGTGAATCAATTTCGTGCTCAAGGCGCTGTTTGTGGCGGTGTGAGATACCCGCCAGCTAAGCCATTGCGCTGGAGCACCAAGCTGCAGCAAGCGGCAGACAAGCATTCGCAGGACATGGCGACGCATAACTTCTTTAACCACAAAAGTGCTAGCAACGGCAGCACGCTCATCGAGCGCCTAGGCAGCGTAGATTACAACTACCGTTCTGCAGGCGAAAACATTGGCGCAGGTCCCGCCACCGTGGCGCAGGTGATGGATATGTGGGTCGCCAGCCCAGCGCATTGCGTCAATTTGATGACCGCGCACTTCGTAGAGCTAGGCGTTAGCTGCAAAAATAATAGCAATTCGAAATACAAAACCTATTGGACGCTCAAGGCCGCAGTGCCTTTGTGAAATGACCTCAACCATGCTTTTTAAGCGTTAATTCAGCCTCTAGCCGGCGTCTTATTTGCCTAGTCTGCTATCATAAATATAGTATACTTTGGTATTACAAAAGCATGATTTTTCTTCAATATCGTGTTTTTTAGGCGACAAAGCCTACAAGGCGTTACTGAAACGTGACGGATGTCACACTATTTATCAGTGTGGCAGGGTAACATTGATTTAACTATGAAAACACCTATGCCACACTCCCCCAAAGTCGCTTCTACAACCAACTCCAAACACCTTCTATTTGCCGCTGTTTACCTTGGCTTAGCAGCTGTTATCAGTGCTTGCGGTGGCGGCTCAAGCGCTGGTAGCGGCGACAACGTGCTGTCTTCCGTTGCTTCAGATGGCGATATCACCTGTGGATTGCCCAATTATCTGAACGAGATGACCTCTCGCGTCAACGCTGCCCGTGCAGCTGGCGCAGTGTGCGGTGGCGTGGCTTTCCCACCTGCAGGCGGACTGCGATGGAACACAGCGCTGCAAAACGCAGCCACTGCCCACTCCACCGACATGGCGACCAACAACTTCTTCGCCCACCAAAGCGCTACCAACGGCACCAGCTTGCGCGAACGCGTGCCCGCTGCGGGCTATAACTACAGCTCTGCCGGTGAAAACCTAGCAGCAGGGCAGACATCCATCGCCCAAGTCGTCTCAGAGTGGCTAGCCAGCCCTAGCCATTGCGCCACCATGATGAAAGCTAATTTTGTCGATATGGCTGTCAGCTGTAAGTCAAATCCAAATACCACATACGGCACGTATTGGACGATGGAGCTCGGGGTTCGATAATTGTCTGTTTAGAGGCTAAAAATGGCTGTAGCCGGCGTGTTATATTCTTTCAATGCTATTGAAAACATAGCAATCTAGTGTAAATAGTATTAAAATTTGACATAAGTTACGCTATTGAAATATTACCTTTTCAGCTGAACCTAATCAGCTTTGAATAATCATAATCACGACTATGCGCACCTTCATCAAACCTACGAAAACCCCTCATTCAACCGCTTGGGTCATGGCCTTGAGCTTGGCTTTGACAGCCTGCGGCGGTGGTGGATCGTCAACGCCAGCGCCAAGCGGCGCGTCTGCGCCGTCACCCTCTGGAACGCCAACTCCCACGCCAACTCCTACCCCTACCCCGACAGCCACCGCAGTTGAATGCCCTTTAGGTGACTACAAGTCCGCAGTTGCAGGAGCCATAAATACACTTCGCTCCTCCACGCAAGTTTGTCAGGGGATTTCCTACGCTAAAGCGGGTGGATTAGCTTGGAATAGTCAATTAGAAAGCGCAGCAACTCGACATTCGAGCGATATGGCGACAATAAATTTCTTCGGGCATGAAGGCTCTGATAAAACTAGGGTGTGGGATAGAACAGTTGCTGCAGGCTACAACTATCAGACCGTCGGAGAAAATATCGCTGCAGGATACGATTCTGCATCTGGTGCCGTTTCTGGTTGGATGAGCAGCAATCAAGGACATTGTGAAGCTATTATGAATCCTGCCTTTATAGATGTAGGAGTGAGTTGTAAATATAGTCCTGCTTCTGAGTATGTATATTATTGGACTTTAGTTATGGGGAAAAGATAGTAAATTCTCCTCTAGCCAGCGTATTATTTGCCTATAATGCTATTAAAAATATAGCAAAAACAAACTAGATTATTACTATTTATTCGTATTTCGGCGTCGTTTTACTCAAAAACGCCTCAATCCCAATCCCCGCATTGTGGTGTCGCAGGTTAGCCACAAAGTTGTCGCGCTCTAGCTTCAAATGCGAGGGCAGGGTGTTGTTGGCGGCTTCGTTGACCAGTTCTTTGCAGCTGGCCAGTGAGTTGGGAGCTCTGGCGTTCAAACTGTCAGCCAAAGCCAAGGCTTCAGCCAACGCCGTACCTTGATTAACCACGCGGTTAATTACCCCCAAAGCATGTAAACGATTTGCGTCTAACTTGTTGCCACACATCAACAATTCCGTCACCAGCTGGCGTGGCAGGGCGCGGCTGAGTGACCAGCTGCCGCCGCCGTCGGGGGACAGCGCAATGTTGCTGTATGCCATCACAAACACTGCGTTTTGCGCCGAAACGATGAAGTCACACGCCAATGCGAGTGAAAAGCCTGCCCCTGCGGCTGCACCCTCAACCGCTGCGATGACGGGTTTAGGGAAGGCGCGAATCGCCTCTATCCAGCTGTGCAGCGCTTCGATGCTGGCTTTTTGCACTTCAACGGGTGCTTGGCGGTTGTTTTGCATACGCCGCAAGTCGCCACCCGCGCAAAAAGCTGGGCCCGTGGGCGTGTTCGCACCTGTGATGATGACGCTACGAACCTCGGGGCTGGATTCAGCCACGTTCAGTGCTTCAATACCGGCGGCGTAGATTTCAGGCCCCAGCGCGTTGCGGTTGTCAGGGTTGCTGATGGTCAGCACCATCGTTAAGCCGTGGCTGGTGCTTTGGAGTTCTGCGGGCATGAGTGTCTTCCTCGTTATATTTTTGAATTGTCTTTAGTCTTCAGTATGCAACAAACTCAGCCCAATCGCCCCCCGGCGACGCAGCCACGGGCTAGGGCGGTAGCGTGGGTCGCCGTAAACGGTTTGCATGTTGAACAGTACTTCCAAAATGTTGGTCGGGCCATACAAATTACCCATGGCCAGCGGCCCCTGCGGGTAACCCAAGCCCAGCGTCACTGCGGTTTCTAAATCTTGTGGACTACAGACGGACTGTTGGCAAATATCTGCTGCGATGTTGACGATGGTGCTCACCACCCGTTGCGTCACAAAGCCACCGCTGTCGCGAATCACGCTCACCGCTTTGCCATCGCGGGCGAAAAGGGCGTGGGCGGCGTCGCGCATGTCGGCGCGGGTGGCGGGGTTGGTGGCCAGCACTCGCCTTTTTGTAGCAGCGTCGTCAATCAACATATCGATGCCCACGGTACGGCTCGGGTCTAAGCGCTCTACGACGGCGACGGTGGTGATGTCAAAACCCAGCGGTGCGACGATGGTGAGCGCATTCATGGACGGCGAAGCGCCAGTTTCAATCGTTGCGCCCAAATCTTTCAGCAACTGCAACAGCTCAGAGCGGCGCGAAGCGCGCGGCGAGACCCACACCGGCGGCATCTCGATCACGACTGGCACGGCTGCCTCAGGTGGAATCACCGCCGCGCCGTCTTTGTAATCGTAAAAGCCCGCATTGGTTTTGCGCCCCAGCACGCCACCGGCCAGTCGCTGCGCAGTAATCACGCTAGGGCGGTAGCGCGGTTCTTCAAAATATTGGTGGTAAATCGACTCCATCACGGGGTGCGACACATCCAGCGCGGTCAAATCCATCAACTCAAAAGGGCCGAGTTTGAAGCCAGCTTGATCACGCAAAATGCGGTCAATCGTCACAAAATCGGCCACGCCCTCGCTCACAATGCGTAGCGCCTCGGTGCCAAAGCCGCGCCCCGCGTGGTTGACGATGAAGCCCGGTGTGTCGGCCGCTTGCACTGCTTTGTGGCCCATTTGTACCGCGTAATCGGCTAATTTTTTGCAAATAGTGGCGTCGGTTTTAAGGCCGGCAATCACCTCGACCACTTTCATCAGCGGTACAGGGTTGAAAAAGTGGTAGCCGGCAAACTGCGTCGGGCGCTTTAGCCCAGCAGCGATTGATGTGACGGAGAGCGACGAGGTATTGGTGACCAGCACTGCGCTGCTATTGACAATAGCTTCAATCTCGGCGAGCACGGTTTGCTTGACTTTGAGGTTTTCAACAATGGCTTCCACCACCAAGTCGCAACCGGCTAAATCGTGCATAGATGCCGCTACGTGAAGTCGGGCACTGCGGCTAGCCGCTTCAAATTCGGTGACACGGCCTTTTTCGACGAGTTTTGTCCATTGCTGGCTGATGGCGGTGCGGGCTTTGTTGGCAGCGTCTGGCGCAGCGTCAAACAGCATCACGCGGCTGCCAGCTTGCGCGGCTATTTGCGCAATGCCGCGCCCCATGGCACCTGTGCCAACGATGCCAACGGTTGAGAATATGGGGTGATTTGCAGTAGTCATAGCTGAATTATGCCAGTCAATATACCAGTCGCAGAGTTGACTTTGGCGGCTGCCAGATTGATGCACAATAAGGTTTTTCATCACGCTAAGGGATATACATGACACTCAAACTCTGCGGTTTCGCTGGCAGCAACTACCACAACAAAGTCAAACTTCAATTGCTAGAAAAAGGCGTCGCCTTTGAAGAAGAATTGGTGTGGACAGGTATGAAAGACAACCCTGCGCTGTCAACCCGTTCGCCCTTGGGTAAAGTGCCGTTTCTAGACACGCCAGACGGTGTGATTTTGGAATCTAGCGTGTGCTGCGAATATATTGAATCGACTTACCCACAAAACCCACTGATTCCAAAAGATCCGTTTGCCGCTGCCAAAGTGCGCGAATTGGTGGTGTATTTGGATTGGCACATGGAAATGGTCGCACGTGAGCTGTTTCCACAAGCTTATTTTGGTGCGCCGGCTGCACCTGAAGAAAAAGTGGAGCGCGTTCGCAAATTGCTGAAAAAAGGCATTGCTGGCTTTGCAAAACTAGCCAAATTTAACCCGTATGTGGCAGGCGACACGTTTACCTTGGCCGATTGCGTCGCGATTGTGCATTTACCTACTATTGCCGGTGTGGGTAAGTTGGTGCTGAAAGAAGATTTGTTTGAAGGCCTACCAACCCGAGACTACCTCAAAGCCATGGGCGAGCGCCCAACAGTCGCGAAAATGAGTGCTGACCGCAAGGTGAACACCGAGCTGCTGATGGCGAAAGTGCGCGGCGGTAAGTAGAAGGAGAAGGGGAATACGAGAAAAGAGGAAGTTGACGAGCCTTGACCCCAGCACTGGCTCCACAGTTAGGGCTGCTTGGTTCCCCACCTGACCCGGTTGGCCGCTTCCCCATGTGGGAAGGCCCGTCAACTCTGATTATAGCGGATTTCTATTCGCTATAAATTTAATAGCTACTTAGGCAATAAATACGCTGGCTAAAGTCATATTTATATAAAAAAAGCGTCTTAAAAGACGCTTTTTTAGTATTCAACCTACTATTCGGTTAGCCAGACAATTACTTTGCCAATAAGGCATCCAAACCTGCCTTGGCAACCACACCGTCTTGCTCAGCTGAGCCGCCAGACACGCCAATCGCGCCCATGATTTTTCCGTCGATGATGAGCGGAATACCGCCTTCAACCGCATTCGCACCACGCAGCGTCAAAATCCGTAAACCTGCACCGCCAGCAGCCAAAGCGTCTTGAAATACTTTGGTGGAGCGACGGTATAACGCAGCAGAATTAGCTTTGTCTTGTGATACGGCAATACTGCCAAATTGGGTGTTGTCCATGCGCTCAAAAGCCACCATTTGGCCAGCAGTGTCCACTACGGCAATCGCCATCGGTAAGTTCTGCGTTTTGGCATTGGCAACCGCACCGGCAATGGCTTTGCGGGCTTGCTCATGGTTCACATTCGCGCCGTATTGCGGTACCTGTGCTTGGGCAGCACTGGCAAAGCACCATAGCGCAGCAGCTGTCAATATTGAACTCAATAATTTCGCAGGGGATGAAAGCATAAAGGTCTCCATAAATGTAAAAGTTAGCAGTAAAACCGTAAACAAAATATTCTTTTGCATGAAAAGAATCTCTCGCAATACAGTTAATCGCAGTCTACACACCAATTGCATTCAGACCAACAGCAGGTGTCAGTAACCATTACAACCAACTCGGTTACTCAAAGTTAAGTCAGTAAACATAGAAATAAAGGTCAAACAAAATCGACCAAAGTCCATCATCAGTGCGACCAAAGCATTGGAAGTCGAGTTGTAACTTCATTCACCACTACAAACAATTCAAACCAGGCCGAATAAGCATTGAATAAGGAAATCGGCTCTAAAATTTTTTCAGACGACTTTTGAAATCGATAGCAAATTTAGTTTTGTTTCATTTTTGCATTTGAAGTCGTCAACTTTAATAGGAGTATGACTATGAAATTTTCGAGCAAACAAACTAAAAGAAAAATCACGCCAAGGATAAGCGCCTTATTGCTCGCGCTGTCTTCGGCATTTTTCGTCGTTGCGTGCGGTGGTGGTGGATCAGCCGTAGGTTCTGATTCTGCGGATTCGGGCAGCTCAGCAAGTGGTAGCAGTGGATCAAGTGGTGTCAGTGGCGCAAGTGGTACTAGCGGAACAAGCGGCACTAGTGGTTCAAGCGGTACTAGCGGTACTAGTGGTACTAGTGGTTCGGACGACGATGACGATGATGATTGCTCAACGACACCAGCACCATTAAAGGCTATTGCGAAGCATGGCGGCCGGGATGATGACGACGACGAAGACGATGATGACGATGACACTTGCGTCGCTCCTGTCGCGCCTGCCGCGCTGTAAGCGGATTAAGCGAGGCTAGCGGCAGTGTCACTGTCAAATTGAGTCAAAGCCGCATCGGTCAGTGCGTCACCTGCCCACGCTGCCAAACTTGCTGGTGGCAGCGTGGCGGCAGCGGCGCCGCAGGCGATGAGCTTGGTTAAGACGTCGGGTGATTTGATGCTGGCAGCCAGTAAAGCTGGACCGTTTTTTTGACCTGAGAGTTCGTTTTGAACCGCCACGCAAGCTTGCATAAACGGCCATACGTCACGCCCATCTGCGACCAATCTGCCTACATAAGGGGCTACAAATGCGACTTTGAGAGATTTTGCCCACAACAGCTGTACGGGGTTAGACAAGCCTGTCAGTAGTACGGCTTGACCTTTGGCTTGCACGGCAGCAATTGTGGGTAACCATTCTGGGTGGCAGGGCAGTTTAATCGTCAGTCTGACATTGGCTTTTTCTGCTGTCGGGCGAAGTTGCCCAAGCCATTGCATTGCAGTGGATGTATTGTTGTCAGGTAATTGCAGCATCAGCTCAGCCATGGCGTGATCAGCTGCGGCTTGAATCAACTGCAAATACGTTGTTAAATTGACAGGAAGACCCGCTTGGTAAATGAGGCTGGGGTTGGTGGTGACGCCTTGAATTGCGGGGCAGCCAGCGGGTAGTTTCCACGTGCTAACTTGTGCTGAATCTAAATATATTTTCACTTAACGACTTTAACCGAAGTTGGCTCAGATTGGCTTAAAAGTGCCCTCAATCAAACCAAATCTTGCTTGAGAAAAATGTCTTTCAGTGGGAAAAATTGTGTGTGCAGCGGCAATAGGGCACCACCAATGGCGCGCGCATGGCTGCCAGCAAGTCCGGCCATCACAGCGGGAGCTTGTAAGCCTTCTAAGTTGTAATGTTTGATTTGCTCGCGCGTGGCGCTGATCAACGCTGTGATCAAAGAGCGCCCCAAAGAGCCGTCAATCACCGCAGCGTCTAAATCAACCAATGCGGTAGCACTGACGATCGTCATCGCTAAAGCACGGCTGGCTTGTGCTAGCCAGGGCGCGGTGCAAGCGACATATTTGGCATCCATGATAGTGTCTTGATGGACCAACAAAGGATCAAAACCTGCTGCTTCTAAAGCCTGCTCGAGTTGCCAGCCCGAGGCGAGTTGCAATAGCTGAGCTGGCTGCGTTACATCGCTTTGGGTATGTACGAGACTCGTTGGCATAGAGCCAATCGCGCCAGCGTTACCGCGCGGACCCGCCATGATGTGGCCAGCAACGACCAAGCCACCGCCCACAAAAGTACCTACAAAAATGTAGAGAAAACCGTTGATTTGTAAGCCATGACCTTGCAACATTTCTGCCATGCAGGCGCTGGTGGTGTCTTTGGCAAATTCAACGGGTAGATTCGTCAAGGCTTGCACTTCAGCCAATAAATCGACATGTTCCCAGCGTTGCAATGCTTGCGTCGCTTGGATCGATGCCTCACCCAAAAGATGTGACCATTTGTGCATCGACAATGGCGCGGTTAGACCAATGCCAACGGTACTGTCCCAGTTTGCGGCCATCGTTTCTTGAATTTGTCTGAGGGCTTTCTTGATGTTGGGCAGCACTTCATCAGGATCAGGGTAAGGGTAAGTAAACTGCAACTGGTGGCATGATTGGCCTAGAAAGTCGATGACCACCACCTCTAAACTGCGGCGTCCGACTTGAAGTCCCACGCTAAACGCACCTAGTGGGTTGAGCGACAAGGGCACTGAGGGTTGACCAATTTTTCCGCGCACGCGATCTTGCTTGATCAGTAATCCATCACCTTCTAAACGATTGACAATGATTGAAATTGTTTGAGTAGACAGCTGCGTCAATCGCGCAATATCGGCTTTAGGAATGGCACCGTGATGGCGAATGGTTTGCAGCACGATGCGCTCATTGAATTGGCGCATGCCATTGTGGTTGGAGCCACGCATCATGCGCGCATCACGGTACACTGCAGGTGCGTCTTCCGCTGCAAGTAATATTGAGTCGTTCAAACTAGAATCACGCCTTTCGCAAACATGGCGTTACCGTACGCAGTGCCTTCACCGCATTGTACGATCAAGCTGGCGGCTTTAACTTTGTCATAAAACGCGAAGCGCTCAATGGGTGCAATACGCTTAAGCGGAATACCTTCTTTGGCCAGCAGCTTGATGATGGCTTTTTGCGCATCAGTGCGGTGGCTGTCAGGCATATCGCACACGCGCATGTAAGCTGCAGGATGGCTGACGTGCTCATCGATAGGTAACACCGAGAGAACAGCCTGGCAAGCTCGCTCAAGCGTGATGCCTGGTAATCTTACAAGTGGTTTGCCCTGCGCTAAGTAGTTTGCGGTGAAGTTGGCATCAACCACAGCTACCCATTCTCCATGCCCCATGGCAGACAGGTGCATCAATAATTCGGGTGACAGGATGGGGTCAATGCCTTTCAACATGTCGCAGTCTCTGCTTCATTTTGATGTGTTTCCAATGGCGAATTGGCTGGATCTATGGCCCCAGTGATCAAGCCGACAATTTCTTGCGGGTTGGTCTGGCGAGTCAAGCGGTTGCAAATGATGCGGCCTTGACGAAACACATAAATGCGGTCAGCCAAATCAAAGACTTGGCGCAAGTTATGGCTGATGATGATGAGCGGAATACCACGCTCTTTAAGACCTTTGATGATTTGCTCCACACGAGCAGTCTCGGCTACGCCAAGCGCAGCCGTTGGTTCATCCAAAATAATCAATTTCTTGGCAAAACCGGCGGCTCGCGCAATGGCGACGCATTGTCGTTGGCCACCAGACATGCCGCGCAAGCTCTCCGACATGTCTTGAATCTTCACACCAGTGGTTGACAACATCGACGTGGATTGCTCGCGCATGGCTTTGTGGTTCAAGATAGACAAAGGGCCCAAATTGATACGCGTGATCTCGCGACCCAAGAAGATATTGGCCGGTACGTCCAAGTCTTCCGCCAAGGCCAGCGTTTGGTAAACGGTTTCCATGCCTTGGTCTCGTGCATCAAGTGGGGATTTGAAGTTGACTTTTTTGCCATCAAGAAATAAATCACCACTGTTGGGTTGTTCTGCACCCGTGATTAAGCGCACAAACGTACTTTTGCCTGCACCATTGTCCCCAACAATAGCAACATGCTCACCGGCC
The DNA here is from genome assembly GCA_031422495.1 of Polaromonas sp. Lineage (GTDB taxonomy): Bacteria > Pseudomonadota > Gammaproteobacteria > Burkholderiales > Burkholderiaceae_C > Aalborgiella. The sequence continues at coordinate 12,338 of JANPLX010000200.1, forward strand.
ATGAGCTGAAAATTGGCATCGGTGAGCGCTTTAACGCCGCCGTAATGCTTGGTTAAATTGCTGATGTGCAGTATGGGATGAAGAGTTGACATAGACAGATACAGATTCGATAGATATTTGCTTTACAAAAGTACGATTCACAAGTACTTTCAATAGGTAGCTAGCTTGCCACAAAAGGCCTTTGATTGTATTAGTAAAACTACTAGGTTTATTTAGTCATATATGTGCTTTAATATTTCTCTAGCAAGTGTTGTACCCTTATCTATAACGCAGTTAAATATAACCAACCAGGAGATAACCCTATGATTCAAAAGCGTTTATTCGGTCAATTGGCCATCGCTGTCGCTGTAGCTGTAGCTGCTGCTTTGTCAGCTTGCGGTAAAAAAGAAGAAGCTAAACCTGCAGCAGCTGCAGCTAAAGAAGTGACGGTTGCTTACATCACCAACGGCAATACCAACGAAGGCTGGACGCTGATCAATGGCGGCGCTAAGGCTGCTGGTGCTGCAACGGGTGTGAAATTTATCGAATTGGCAGCTGAGAAGGGCGATTTGTCCAAGCAATTGGCTATCGTTGAAGACATGATTACACGTAAGGTGAATGCTATCGCTATCGCACCCGTTGACAGCGCAGGTATTGCACCAGCGATCAACAAAGCTTTGGCTGCCGGTATTGCCGTTGTGGCTGTGGATACAGGCATCACTGGCGCTGAAATTACCTCTTACGTAGCCACTGATAATGTGCCTGCTGCTAAATCTCAAGGCGAGTGGGCTGCTGACCAAGTTGGCGATACAGACACCGTCATCTACGTGACGGGTGACCAAGGCCAATCAACCGGCCGTGAGCGCAAAGAAGGCTTCTTGGCTGGCTTGAAAGCTAAAAAGCCTAACGTCAAAGTCGTTGAAGTGCCAACAACTTGGGACCAAACCATGGCACAAAACGGCGTAGAAGCCGCTTTGAAAGCCAACCCTAAAGCCAAAGTCATTGCTTGCGCATGGGACGGCGGTGCTTTGGGCGCAAAAGCGGCCTTGTTGGCCGCTGGCAAGAAGCCAGGCGACATCAAAATCGCTGGTTTTGACGGCTCACCCGGCGGTTTGGACATGATGAAAGAGGGCTGGCAACAAGCCAACTCTGCACAGATGCTGGCCAAAATCGGCAAAGTGGGTGTAGAGACCGCGATTGCAGCAGCCACCGGTGGCAAAGTTGAGAAGCGTATCGACACAGGTTCATTCTTGGTCTTGCCTGCTAACGTCGACCAATTCGCCAAAGATTCTGGCGTTGCCCAGTTCATGAAAGTGAAATGATTGCGTTGAAGAAGTAAGTAAGTTGAGTAAATTGAGTGAGAGAAGTTAAGTAAGAGAGTAAAAGAGAGAAGTTTAAAGGCGACCGTTGTAAAGCGGTCGCCCTTTTTTACTAGTATTTTTGAATATTGTTGAGGACGGTCCTATGAAT
>JANPLX010000201.1:0-9576 GCA_031422495.1 Polaromonas sp.
GGGGTTAAACACCGGATTGAACAACATGCGGTCGGTGTTGTAGGCCGCGTCATCGGGCATGACGATATAGCCCAGCAAGCCCAGCTGGGCTTGCGTGACTTGCTCGCGTGTCAGGCCAAACTTTGAAAAATAACCATCATCCTGGCCATCCCAGTGCTTCAAAAGTGCGCTGTCACGCAAGCGTTTGCGTGAAAAATTGTGTGGCATAGTATTCTTAAGTGTTAAAGTTACAAAGGTCTGAACATTGTAGACAGCTTTTTTTATCTTAAGAAACTCAGCGCGATGCGTGTGAAACGCATGCCCCCCCTAACTTGGCGTAAAGCTGTAGCAACAATTTAAACGCGCACTATTGCCATTACATACGAATGCGATTTGGCAAACAAGCCCTGCAAACCAACGAAGAGCTTGGTTAGAAACATTCATAAAGCCCAACGGCGCTGCAGCTGGAGCGATCTTGAATTAATTACCGAATTTATGCTATTTTTTTATAGCTGTATAAGCTACAAATACGCCGGTTAGAATCGCTTTATGCTCTAAAACAGTCAGCTTTCGTTGGTTTTAGACTATTTTGGCAAGGTATGCAGTGGAATATCGCACTGCACGGCCAAATCGTCTAACTGTTGGCAGGTTTTAGTGGCAAACCAAGCGCTTATTGTTCCATGCGTTTGCGGCAGAAACATGGTTTTCATGCCCTCAACATCAACGCCTGCTAGAACGCAAAGAGACTCAGCAAAGTGCGGCTCCAGCGCGGCCACAGCCACGCGGCCATCTTTACAGGCGTAGACACGGTAGCCGGCATGGCCACCGCCCACGGTAGCGCCTGGCTGGGTTAAACCCCAGGTGCGAGGCAAGCCCATGTACGCTGCGGCTTCTGACAAGGCGACTTCAAGGTGCACGCCTTTAGATTGACTGCGCTGCATCAAAACAGCCTGCAACACAGCTTGCGTCGCCATCAACGAGCCGCCCATGTCAGCGTACAAGCTGGCTGGTAAGTCCAGCCCGGGGATCAAGTCGTTCTCAGCCATGTAGGTCAAATCATGTCCCGGCTCCTCCGCCCGCGCGCCTGGTGCGCCCACAATCGCGACCATGCTGAGCTGCGGATACTGTTTGTGCAGAGTCTTCCAAGTCAGCCCCAGTTTTTGCAACGCTGAGGGGCGAAACGAGGTAAGCAGCACATCGGTTTTAGCCAATTCGCGATGCAAAGTACGCTGCCCGAGCTCGGTTTTCAAATCTGCTTTGGCGATACGCACACTTGTGTGAAGCTGGGCGTAGGCACTGGGGTTGTACAAACCCATGGGGTCGCCGCTGGGGGGCTCAAGCTTGACGCATTTAGCACCCATGTGCTGGCAGCGCATCAGCGTAGCTGGGCCAGGCAGGTTCAAACTCAGGCTAAGGACGCGAACGCCTTTTAAGGCTTTCAACGCTTTCGAAACAAGCAAGCCTGCCATCTTTAAGTTTGTCGTTCAACGCACCAAGATTTCAACGCGGCGATTTTTCGGCTCATCCACCTCATCCGCGGTCGGTACCAAGAGTTCGCGTTTGCCGCGACCCACCGCTTCTATGCGCGATTCGGCAGCGCCCTTGCTCACCAGCAGTTGCGCGACCACTCTGGCGCGTTTGAGTGACAACTCGTCATTTGCCGACAATGCGCCCGTCGTATCCGTATGTCCGGTTACCACCAAGTCCGCACCGCTGCGCTGCGTGACATCCGCCATCAAAGCGGGCAATTGCGCTTCCGATTCCGGCGTTAAGGTCGTGCCTCCAGGCAAGAAATTCAAAACGTACTTGTTGGCTTTGCTCGGCAATGCGGCAAACAGCTGCGGATGCGCTTTTTGTACCTCGGCAGCCGTGGTGGTTGCCACTTTCAGAACCTTATCTTCTTGGCCGATAGCTTGTTGGTAAGGCACGTTAAGCAGTTGCTCGCTTTTTTTACTAGACGTACTAGATGTCACCAACACAGCCGAGGCCGTGCCGTCTGCTTGCGGCAACAGGGTAACTTTGGTCATGGGAGCGCAAGCGCCCATTAAAAGAAAGAGACCCAATGACATTGCGGTTTGGATTCGAATGCTGTTCATAACTTGTCTTCCGTTTCAACGATAAAGTCTGTACCTCGAATACCCACGCTCAAGGTTTTGGTTTTGACTTGAATAGCTTCAGGGTTCGCTTTGGCGATCAAGCCCGTCAACATCCGCATCGAACCTTGTAATAAGTTGACGAAAATATTGCCGCTTTGCGTGGTCGCATCAAACGCAAATTTTTGCACTTCAAACTGGCTGTTGTTACCCAAAACCAAAGTGGTTCCGTCTCTCAGCACCATGCTAGCGGAAGCGTCTTTGGCAGACATCAAGCGCGCGTTTTCGAACACGGCATCGCCGCTTTTCAAAGTACGCTCACTTTGGGCATCGCGTATGCGCACATCGCCGTTCACGACTTTGACAATGCCGGCTCGTGCTGCGCTGTCGTCAGCTTGCGCCAAAACAGGCAAAGCTATTGCCATTAAATGCGCCGCAATCAAGGTTGGAAGTAGTTGTTTGTAAGTTTTCATGTTGTTCACCGACTAATGTAAGTTGATGTTAATTTTACGCTTTCATTTTTTTGCAAACTAACACTATTGCTATTTTTGCTGTCTTTAAGTTGAAACTATCCAGTAATAATTTAAATCGTATAGTATCTAATATGTTTAATATTTGCCGCCATCACCTAGGAAATCACATGATCTTAACCATGCGCCCACTACACCCTATTGCCATGTGCATTGCAGCAAGCTTGCTTTGCACGGTTTCATATGCTGCTGAACTGGGTGATTTTTATAACTTAGGGCCACGTCCTACTGAGACAGCCATCCGCGTCGGTGCTGTAGTGCTATCAGGGCAACGCTATCAAGGCGCAAGCGAGCAAAAAGTCTCTGCCGTCCCTGGGGTTTTTATACACGCCTCTAACGGCTTGTTTGCTGACCCGCTCAACGGTGTTGGGTACAGTTTCGAGCCGATTGGCAACTTGCAATATGGTCTGCGCGTCAACCTTGAGACGGGTCGGTCAGTGGAAACCACCTTGCCAGGTTTTGAAAAAATCAATGCCCGCGCGAACCCAGGCGCATTTGCTAATTACGTCGTCAACGACAAATTAACCCTGAGATCGGCACTGCGCCTAGGCATGGGTGATGGCGCAGACGGCAGTTTGCTTCATCTGGGTGGCTCCTACAAAGTTTTACAGGCTGGCTTTTTGGGTGTTTCACTCAACGCTTCCCTCAAATACGCGGACAGCAATTACATGCAATCATATTTTGGCGTCTCTGCAGCCCAATCTGCTGCCTCTGGCCTCAAAGCGTATCAGCCCTCAGCCGGTTTTGCGGCTGCCAAAGTAGGTTTGACAGCGGGTACACCTTTGTCACGTCAAATTTTCGTATTTGCTAATTTGTCTGTACAACGCTTGATGGGCGACGCTGCGAACAGCCCCATCGTCAGCAAAAAGACACAACCGACCGCTTTTATAGGCGGGGTTTATACCTTTTAAGGTCTTTTTAGCTCAAGTTTTCGTTGTGTAGGGGTTCGCCACGCCCATGTCAGCCAAAATTTGCACCTCTAGCGCCTCCATCGCATCCGCATCCGCATCGCTGGTTTCATGGTCAAAACCTTGAGCATGCAGCGCACCATGAACCAGCAGGTGGGCGTAGTGCGCCGCCAGTGTTTTTTTGTTCACTTTCGCTTCTTGGGCGATAACTGGGGCGCACAGCACTAAATCAGCGGCGACGTGCGGCGCTTGCGCGTAGTCAAACGTCAGCACATTGGTGGCGTAATCTTTTTTGCGATAGCTGGCGTTCAGTGTTTTGCCTTCTTCGGCATCAACGATACGCACCGTAATTTCAGCGGATTCAACATCGGCCAAAAGCGCATGTTTGAGGTATTTGGTCACCGCATGACGCGGCAAGGCGGTACGGTGACTTGCAAGGTCTTCAAATTTGGCAAATTGAAGTGAAAGTGTTAGATTTATAGCCATTTTAGGTGTTTTTAGTCTATTTTTGGCTGTAGCCGTCGTATTTATTGCCTGTATTGCTATCAAATATATAGTAACTTAGAATTATGTTTTTACTGATTTTTTAGCATCATATGCGTCCACAATACGCGCAACGAGCGGGTGCCGCACCACATCGGCACTGGTAAACCTAGAAATCGCAATACCCTGCACTTTTTTCAAAACCTTTTCGGCATCGACCAAACCACTGAGCTGCGTTTTAGGCAAATCGATCTGGCTCACATCGCCGGTAATAACCGCTTTGGCGCCAAAACCAATACGGGTTAAAAACATTTTCATCTGCTCGGCTGTGGTGTTTTGCGCTTCGTCAAGGATGATAAAAGCGTTGTTCAGCGTGCGGCCACGCATAAAAGCCAGTGGTGCGACCTCTAATTGTTGCCGTTCAAAGGCTTTTTGCACCTTGTCAAAACCCATCAGTTCGTACAAAGCGTCGTACAAGGGGCGCAGATAGGGGTCGATTTTTTGTGTCAAATCACCCGGCAAGTAGCCCAAGCGTTCACCCGCTTCTACAGCAGGTCGCGTCAAAACGATGCGTTGCACTGCACTTCGCTCTAACGCATCCACCGCACTGGCCACTGCCAAATAGGTTTTTCCTGTCCCGGCAGGGCCGATGCCGAGTGTGATGTCGTGGCTGGCAATGTTGTCTAAATAGGTTTGCTGGTTGGGCGTTCTGGCTTGTAAATCTAAGCGGCGGGTGGCCAAGCCACCATCTTTTTTACCATTTTTGCCGGTTTTGACCAAATCAGGGTCGCCCGCCAGCATGATTTGCACAATATCGGTCGCAATCGGCTTGTCTGCCATTTCGTACAGTGCTTGCAGCATTTCCAGCGCCAGCGTTGCCTTTTGCTTAACACCATCAATCTTGAACTGCTCGTGCCGGTGCGCGATGCTGACGCCAAGCTCCGCTTCTATGGTTCGCAAGTGAACATCTAGCGGGCCGCACAAATGGCCGGTGCGGGCGTTGTTGGGTGGCGAAAAGGTGTGACGCAGAATCAAGTTCAGAATCCTTGGGAATAATCTGTGAAAGTAGACGAAAAACAGGTCTTGTTAGTGTTCTAATTTACACGAATACCGATATTTATCCCACAAATCCATTAAAAGACAACAAACTCGCATGATTGGCAAACTAACTGGCACGCTGAGCGACAAAAACCCACCGCAAATCGTCATTGATTGTCACGGCGTGGGTTATGAGGTGGATGTGCCCATGAGCACGTTTTACAACCTGCCGTCGCTGGGCGAGCAAGTCACACTGTTGACGCATTTTGTCGTGCGCGAAGACGCGCAAATCTTGTTTGGCTTTCAAACCGCGCAAGAGCGCTCGGCTTTTCGCCAGCTCATCAAAATCTCTGGTGTCGGTGCGCGCACTGCTCTGTCGGTGCTCTCTGGCATGAGTGTGGGTGAGTTGGCGCAAGCTATCACGCTGCAAGAAGCGGGTAGGTTGATCAAAGTCCCCGGTATTGGCAAAAAGACAGCTGAGCGCTTGCTGCTTGAGCTCAAAGGCAAGCTGGGTGCAGACATTGGCATACCAACACATGCGGGCAGTGATGCGCAAATCGATATTCTTCAAGCATTGGTTGCATTGGGCTACAGCGACAAAGAAGCTGCCTTGGCGCTGAAAGCGCTACCGCAAGATGTGAGCGTGAGTGATGGTATCAAGCTGGCGTTGCGGGCTTTGGCTAAGTAAGCAGTTAAATAAAATAGACTTAAATGAGCATTCAAACCGACGATTTTGGCCTGCCGCCACTGGACAAGCGGGTGATGTCTGCCGCTGCAGCTTCGCCGAACGAAGAAGCGGTCGAACGCGCTTTGCGACCCAAGCTCTTTGACGAGTATGTGGGGCAAACCAAGGTACGCGAGCAGTTGGAAATTTTCATCGGAGCTGCCAAAATGCGCAACGAGTCAATGGACCATGTGCTGCTGTTTGGTCCACCGGGATTGGGCAAGACCACGCTGTCGCATATCATTGCGCACGAACTGGGGGTGAATTTGCGCCAAACCAGTGGACCCGTGCTTGAAAAGCCGAAAGATTTGGCGGCGCTCTTGACCAATTTGGAAAAGAACGACGTGTTGTTCATCGACGAAATTCACCGCCTCAGCCCTGTGGTGGAAGAGATATTGTACCCCGCGCTAGAAGACTTTCAAATCGATATCATGATTGGCGAAGGGCCATCGGCGCGCTCTATCAAACTTGATTTGCAGCCTTTTACCCTAGTCGGCGCGACGACACGGGCGGGCATGCTGACGAATCCGCTACGAGATCGCTTTGGCATTGTTTCGCGGTTGGAGTTTTACACCTCTGAGGAGCTAGCACGGATTGTGAAACGCAGTGCGAAATTGCTCAATGTACCGACCGATGAAGAGGGTGGCTTTGAAATTGCACGCCGCTCGCGTGGCACACCCCGCATTGCTAACCGCTTGTTACGACGTGTGCGTGATTTTGCCGATGTCAAAGGCAAAGGCCGTATCACCTTGGATATTGCCAACAAAGCACTCGCCATGCTGGATGTTGACCCACAAGGCTTGGACATCATGGACCGCAAGATGCTGGAAGCGGTGATTCATAGGTTTGATGGCGGCCCGGTCGGGCTAGATAATATCGCCGCCAGCATTGGCGAAGAGCGCGATACGATTGAAGATGTGATTGAGCCATATTTGATTCAGCAAGGCTACTTGCAGCGCACCCCACGCGGACGCATTGCCACATTAGCGGCGTATCGCCATTTAGGTGTGCTGCCGCCGAAAAATAGCGCTGAATTGTTTAACGAAAAAGAAGTCTGATTACAGCTTTTGCGTTTCTGGATTTGAAATGAGCTGTCAATGCAGCACACGCGCACCCGGCGTGTCTGCCTCTAATACAAACAACGCAACGGGCGCTTCAAACCGCTCGCCATCTTCCGCGACACAAAAATAGCTGCCATGCATGGTGCCTGAGGGTGTGCGCAGTCTACAGCCACTGCTGTACTGAAACGATTCACCAGGTTTGAGCAAGGGCTGATGTCCCACCACACCCAAGCCCTTGACCTCTTCGGTGTGACCTGAAGCATCAACAATAACCCAATGGCGAGAAATAAGTTGCGCAGGTATGTGACCCGTATTGTTAACCGTGATGGTGTAAGCAAAAGCGTAGCTGTCTTCACCCGGATCAGACTGCTCAGCGATGTATTGCGTGGTAACGGAGACTTCAAGTTTGTATTTCGACATAGACTGCTAGTTTATCCCTAAGCAGGCTTACTTTGCAGAACAGGTTATTCGGGTCAAGCAGCCTGTCGATTCGACCAATGCTTGACAGCACGCGGCAAAACTAGCACGGCGATAACGACAGCTAACAACGTCAAAGACATCGGGCGCTCTAAAAATACGGTCCATTTGCCTTCGCCAATAGACAATGCATTACGTAATTGCGCTTCTGCCAAAGGCCCTAAAATCATCCCAACGACGACGGGTGCAGTCGGGAAGTCAAAGCGACGCATCACCACGCCAATCACCCCGATGACGTAAAGCAACACCAAATCAAAAGCGCTTTGCCGCATGCCATAGACACCGACTGTGGCGAAAATCAAAATACCCGCATACAAGTATGGTTTTGGGATTTTGAGGAGCTTGACCCACATGCCTACCAAGGGCAAGTTCAGCACCAACAACATCACGTTACCAATATAGAGTGACGCAATCAGCGCCCAGACCAATGCACCGGAGGTTTGAAACAGCTGCGGGCCAGGTTGGATGCCGTAGCTTTGGAAAGCGCCCAACAAAATAGCAGCGGTATTGGAAGTTGGAATACCCAGCGTTAAAAGCGGAATCAATGTGGCCGTTACTGCAGCATTGTTGGCCGCTTCTGGGCCAGCCACACCTTGAATCGCGCCTTTGGTGCCGAAATCAGTGTTGTCTTTGGCTAGTTTTTTCTCGGTTGCGTAGCTTAAAAAAGTTGGGATCTCCGTGCCACCAGCAGGAATCGTTCCAAACGGGAAACCGATGGCTGTCCCACGCAGCCAAGCTGGCACCGATTTACGCCAATCGCTTTTGCTCATGTGTACGCTGCTCAATTTATTTTGTGTTTCGGCTGTTTTACCTTCGTACAAAACCGCATACAAGGCCTCTGCCACGGCAAATAGTCCGACTGCGACCAACACAATTTCGATGCCATCGAGTAATTCAGACACACCGCCTGTGTAGCGAGCTTGGCCAGAAATTTGATCCATACCAATCAAACCCACGGCCAAACCAACAAACAACGCCACCAAGCCACGCAAGGTACTTTTACCTAACACAGCACTGACCGTCGTGAAGGCGAGCAGCATCAACATAAAATATTCTGGTGGCCCTAATTGCACAGCAAAATTCGCCAACATCGGAGCAAACAGGGTGACCAGCACCGTGGCGATCGTGCCAGCAACGAAGGAGCCAATCGCTGCAGTCGCTAAAGCTGCTCCAGCGCGGCCACTTTTAGCCATTTTGTTGCCTTCCATTGCCGTCACCATACTGCCCGTTTCACCCGGCGTGTTCAGCAAAATCGAGGTGGTCGAGCCGCCATACATAGCACCGTAGTAAATGCCGGCAAAGAAGATCATAGACGCAGTAGCATCAACCTTGGTCGTAATCGGTAGCAACATCGCTACAGCAACTGCTGGGCCAATGCCAGGTAACACACCGACGGCAGTGCCCACAGCACAACCAATCAAACACCACAACAAATTGATCGGGGTTGCTGCCGTTGCAAACCCCAGCATGAGTTGGTTCCAAACTTCCATCAGATCCACCCTGTTGAGGTTAAGCCGGGCAAATTGATGGCCAGAAGTTTGGTAAACATCCAATATACGGGTGCAGCTATGGCAGCGCCTATGAGCAGGTCTTTGACAGTTTGTTTGACATCAAAACTGTGGGGGCCCTCCTTTTGCGCATTGCGCAAACCACGCACTGCTAAGGCAAAGCAAAGCGTGCAACTCAAGATGAAACCTATCGTCGTGATGAGCGCTGCATTGGCTAGCAAACCAGCCGACATCCAAGCAAAGCCGGACCAATCGCCGCGTTCAGCGCCAGATGCAGCCTCCATATTGCGAAAGCCTCCACTGCGCGCTTCCCAGAGAATCCACGCACCACAAACCAGCAGCACGACGGCGACCAAGCTAGGTAAAAAATTGGGCCCAACGCCCGAGTAGCCCGCTTCGGCTGGAATCATGGAAGCACCAACCGCCATGATCACACCGATTGCCAATACACCACAGCCGACCCAAGTTTGCCCTGCAGATGCCGTGCGGTCAGGTGTATTGGTAGTAGTCATTACAACATGCCAGCCAAATGCATGGTGCCGCGTAGGCTTGCAAACTCATTGTCGACAAAATCGTCAAACTGCTTGCCCGTCATCAACGCGGGTGTCCAGCTATTTTTCTCCAAGGCTTCAAGCCAAGCTTTAGATTTGGTTGCTTTCACCACAATCTCAGTCAACGCAGCACGTTGCTCGGCGGTGATGCCAGGCGCACCATAGACGCCGCGCCAGTTGCCCAACACCACGTCATAACCCAGTTCTTTCATGGTTGGGATATT
>JANPLX010000202.1:0-15262 GCA_031422495.1 Polaromonas sp.
CGTAATCCAGGCAAGGAAGTCGTGTTCTTAAACTACGCGGCAGTGGACCCAGCTTTGACCAACGAAAAGTGTGACTACTGGCATTTCCGTTTGGATGCAGATACCACCATGAAGATGGAAGCTTTAACGGCTTTCATGAAAGATCAGCCTAAGGTCAAAAATGTTTATTTGTTGAACCAGAACTATTCTCATGGTCAACAAGTTGCACGTTATTTCAAAGAGAACATTGCTCGCAAGCGCCCTGATGTGAAAATTGTAGGTGAAGATTTGCATCCGATTGGTCAGGTCAAAGACTTTGCACCGTATGTGGCTAAGATCAAGCAATCAGGCGCAGACTCCATCGTGACTGGTAATTGGGGTGCGGACTTGACTTTGCTCGTCAAAGCGATGAACGACGCTGGTCTTAAGGTGCCTATGTACACCTATTACGCTGGCGTAACTGGTACACCAACTGCTTTGGCTGCTGGTGGCGATAGTGAGGTGTATGTGGTGGCTTATGGTCATTCCAATCACACGGGTGATTTAGGCGCCATGGGTGCAGAGTTCAAAAAGAAGTTTAACGACGATTACTATACTTTTGCCACGCTCAACGGTATCAATTTGATGGGTGCAGCGATCGCTAAAGCCAAGTCAACCAACCCTGTCAAAGTGGCTGCGGCTTTGGAAGGCTTGTCAGTACCTAGCTTTGCAGGTGAAGTGCAAATGCGCAAAGGTGACCATCAGTTGCAACAAAGCATGTTCATCACCAAATGGCAAAAAGTTGACTCAAAAAATGCTTACAGTGTAGAAAACACAGGCTACACGTTTGTACCAATCAAGCAGCTTGAGCCGTATGTGTCAAGCACGCCAACAAGCTGCCAAATGAAGCGACCTGCGTAAAAAAACTAGTCGCTGAAACGACTAAAAGTACGCCGAGGTGATGTAATATTCCCTCGGCGTTTTTAATTTTTAAAATAATTCGAGAATCACTCGAAAAATAATTAGAGATATAGCATGGAGTTTTTTACTATTTCACTGTTAAACGGCTTGAGCTATGGCTTGCTGCTGTTTATGCTGAGTTCGGGTCTGACGCTGATCTTTAGCATGATGGGTGTGCTAAATTTTGCGCATGCATCTTTTTATATGTTGGGTGCATATTTTGCATTTAGCGTGACCGAGTTGATTGGCTTTTGGCCAGCTTTGATCATCGCGCCATTGTTAGTTGGGTTATTGGGCGCAGGATTTGAAAAGTATTGTTTGCGCCGTGTGCATAAGTTTGGCCATGTGCCTGAGCTTTTGATCACTTTTGGACTGAGCTATATCTTGCTTGAGATGGTGCAATTGGCATGGGGCAGAAGTTCGGTGGATTACCGAGTTCCGGTTGAGCTGAGTGGGCCACTCTTTACTTTATACGGCACACAGTTTCCTATTTATCGTGGCTTCATGATGTTGGTGGCTTTGTTGATGTTGCTGGCTGTCTGGCTCTTGCTCACACGTACGCGTATTGGTTTGGTCATTCAAGCTGCGCTAACTCACCCCGATACGGTTGAATCTTTGGGGCACAACGTACCACGTGTATTCATGATGGTATTTGGTGGTGGCGCTGCACTGGCAGGATTGGCGGGTGTGATTGGTGGGAATGCATTTGTCACAGAACCAGGTATGGCTGCGACGGTGGGCTCCGTTATTTTCGTGGTTGTCGTCGTAGGTGGTATGGGCTCTTTGGCGGGAGCCTTCTTGGCCTCGCTTTTGATTGGTATTGTTCAAACTTTTGCCGTAGCCATTGACAGTTCTTTGATGGGCGGATTACAGATGTTGGGAGCAACGGTTACACCGCAAACTTTTGGTTATGCAGTTTTGAAATTGAAAATCAGCCAAATCGCGCCTATCATGCCTTATCTCTTTTTGGTGTTGATATTGATCTTCCGACCCAAGGGTCTTTTGGGTACAAGGGAGGGTTAAATCATGGAAAAATTAAAAACATTCAACCGCGGTCGATTTATCGTTTGGTCTGGTTTCGCGCTGATCTTGCTTATCGCGCCTTTGTTGTTTACAAGCAGCCTTAGTCTCACCATGCTGAGTCAAATGGGCATTGCCATCATTGTTTGCCTGAGCTACAACATGCTTCTGGGGCAAGGCGGTATGCTGAGCTTTGGCCATGCCGTGTATTCGGGCATGGGATCATTTTTGGCTATTCACACGCTGAACTTGGTATCGGGTGGTTGGCCGCTACCAGTGAGTTTGACGCCGATTGTCGGCGGTATAGCTGCGATGCTTGTCGCTGTAGTTTTAGGCTGGGTGACTACCAAAAAAGCGGCGACGCCTTTTGCTATGATTACTTTGGGTGTCGGTGAGCTGGTATGGGCCATGTCGCTGATGTTTCCCGAGTTTTTTGGTGGTGAAGGTGGCGTATCTGGCAACCGAATATCGGGCGGCAAGCCATTTGGTATCACCTTTGGGCCGCAAATTGAGTTGTACTACTTGATCGCGATTTATACCTTTATTTGTACAGGTTTGATGTTTGCTTTCACGCGTACGCCGCTTGGGCGCATGCTCAATGCTGTTCGTGATAACCCAGAACGTGTTGAGTTTGTAGGTTATGACACGCAGCGCGTTCGCTACATTGCATTCATCATCGCTGCATTTTTTGCGGGAATTTCAGGTGGACTGGCAGCGCTCAATTTCGAAATTGTGACCTCGGAAGTCGTAAGTGGCTACAGGTCCGGCGCCTATTTGTTGTTCACCTTCTTAGGCGGAGCAACGTTCTTTTTTGGTCCGATCTTAGGCGGTATTTTGATGGTGCTGGCTTTTGTATTATTGAGCGAGCTTACAAAAGCATGGCTGCTGTATTTGGGTTTGATTTTTATGCTGATGGTGATGTTTGCACCTGGCGGATTAGCAAGCTTGATCATGATGAATTTGCAAGTCGCGTCCTACGGAAAACTGAAGCCTATGCTTGGAAAATACCTCGTTCTTTTTTTATCCGGTTTGGTAGTGCTTTTAGGTGCTGCAGCAATGGTTGAAATGGTTTACCACTTGCAGCTCAACCAAGCGCTAGGGTCAGAGCTCACATTTATGAGCGTTGGTCTGAATGCTAAAAGTGCAACGAGTTGGTTGGGCGCTTTGGCTGTGCTTCTAGCGGGATTGTCAGTGTTTGAATACACGCGTCGACTTTTTTCGGTGCAGTGGGGGCAAGCCCAGGAATTTATTGACAAAGAAATCAAACGAAAGGAGTCAGTATGAGCTCCTATGCATTGCAACTCAAAGATTTGCGCAAAAGCTTTGGTAAAAGTGAAATCATTCGCGGCGTAAATTTAGATGTTCCAGTTGGTGAAAGGCTTGCCATCATTGGTCCAAACGGTGCCGGTAAATCAACTTTATTCAATTTAATCAGCGGTAGGTTTGAACCCACAAGTGGCGATGTACTGCTTCATGGGCAACGCATCATCGGTAAAAAACCATTTGAAATCAATCGGATGGGCTTGTCGCGTAGTTTTCAAATCACCAATATTTTTCCAAAATTAAGTGTATTTGAAAATTTGCGATGCAGTGTTCTGTGGAGCTTGGGCTACAAATACACGTTTCTAAAATTTCTAGCCGACTTGGATGATGCCAATTCAAGAACAGAAGAGCTGATGACGATGATTAAGTTGGATAAAAAACGCGATGTATTGGCTATGAATTTAACCTATGCAGAGCAACGTGCTTTGGAAATCGGTGTGACTATTGGTGGGGGAGCCAGTGTCATCTTGCTTGACGAGCCAACTGCCGGAATGAGTAAAACCGAGACGACACGCTTTATCAGCCTTATCAAAGAAGTCACAGTAGGCAAAACTTTGTTGACTGTTGAACATGATATGGGTGTTGTGTTCGGCCTAGCAGACAAAATTGCGGTAGTTGTATATGGTGAAGTTTTGGCATATGACACGCCCGAGGCAGTGCGAGCCAATCAGCGCGTGCAAGAAGCCTACTTAGGCACGTCGACTTCTGAGGAGGGTGCTCAACATGCTTAACATCAATGATTTGCACGCTTTTTACGGGAAAAGTCATGTCTTACATGGCGTGACGTTTCAAATCCAGCCTGGCGAAATCGTGGCTTTGCTGGGGCGCAATGGCTCGGGCAGATCCACAACTGCCAAAGCTATCATGGGTTTGGTAGATTGGGACGGCGATTTGTCCTGGAAGGGTTCTGCGCTAAAGGGTAAAAAAGCTTTTGAAATTGCTCATATGGGGCTAGGCTACGTACCTGAAAACCGAGATATTTTCCCAACGCTAACAGTACGGCAAAACCTACTTTTAGGACAAAAAGGAGCGGGTAAAGGTAGTCGGTGGACGTTTGATGATATGTTTGCGATGTTTCCTCGCCTCAAAGAACGCGAGCACACAGAAGCTGGCGTGTTATCAGGTGGTGAACAACAGATGCTTACCTTGTGTCGTACGTTGATGGGCGATCCTGATTTGATCATCATCGATGAGCCTACGGAAGGTCTGGCGCCCAAGATTGTTGAATTGGTTGGGCAATACCTTAAAACTTTACGCTCTAAGGGTGTTTCTGTGTTGCTGATTGAACAAAAATTGACTATCGCGATGGCTATTTCTGATCGCGCTTTGGTTATGGGGCACGGCAGCATTGTTTTTGAGGGGACGCCTGATTCATTGCGCCAAGATTCGAGCATTCGTAAGGAATGGCTAGAGGTTTAGGTCTAAGCTAGACTGACTTGTCTCTGATGAGACATTTTTTGGAACATGACTCGATAAAGTCACTACAATAGAAAAAAGAACGATCGTTCTATTATGGGGTCAACTTCTCTTTTTCTCTGTTTCAAGCATTTGAAGGAATATCAGCATGACAGCTCAATACAAAGTCCATGGCAACGTGGCGGTGATTACTTTAGATAACCCACCAGTCAATGGCTTGGGTTTGTCCACACGACAAGGCATTACAGACCGCTTAGCGCAAGCAAACAATGACGCAGCAGTTACTGCGATTGTGATTACAGGCGCTGGCAAAGCTTTTTCGGGTGGCGCAGACATCAAAGAGTTTGGCAGTCCAAAAGCTCTTCAAGAGCCAAATTTACTGAGCGTCATTTTGGCTGTTGAAAATTCATCGAAACCAGTTATTGCTGCCATGCATAGCGTTGCTATGGGTGGTGGTTTAGAACTGGCTTTAGGTTGCCATTACCGTATTGCCGCACCTGGTTGCAGTGTTGCTTTACCTGAAGTCAAACTAGGTTTGATTCCTGGTGCAGGTGGTACGCAACGATTGCCGCGTGTATTAGGCGTAGAAACTGCTTTGAACATGATGGTCAGCGGAGAGCCTGTAAAGAGTGAATTGTTAGCGCAATTACCTGGTCAAAAGTTGTTCGACAAGTTGTCAGCGACTCCAGAGTCGCTGGCAGAAGAGGCGATGGCGTTTGCACAGTCAGTTGCAGGTCTACGCCCACTACCTTTGGTTCGTAATTTGCCATGTAAGCACCCTTTGGGTGATGCTTATTTCGGCTTCGCTGGCAACATGGTCAAAGGCATGTCGAAAAATTACCCTGCGCCCATGAAGTGTGTCGAAGCTGTGATTGCAGCAACCAAGCAAAAATTCGATGCCGGCATGCGCGTGGAGCGTGATTTGTTCATTAACCTCATGCTAACGCCAGAAAGCAAAGCGTTACGTCATATTTTTGTGGCAGATCGTGCTGCTTCAAAAATCCCAGATGTGCCTGTCGATACCCCTCAGCGTGCTATTAAATCAATAGCTGTTATTGGTGCAGGTACGATGGGTGGTGGTATTGCCATGAATTTCTTGAATGCAGGCATTCCCGTCAAAATGTTGGAAATGAAGCAAGATGCGCTAGATCGTGGTGTTGCTACCATTCGTAAAAACTACGAATCACAGCTCAAAAAAGGCAAACTCAAGCAAGACAAGTATGACCAACGTATGAGCTTGTTAAGCACCACTCTGAGCTACGACGACTTAAAAGATACCGACATGGTGATTGAAGCTGTGTTTGAGGAGATGGGTGTTAAAGAAGCCGTTTTCAAAGAGTTGGATCGCGTGATGAAGCCTGGTGCCATTTTGGCCAGCAATACATCAACTTTGGATATGAACAAAATCGCTAGTTTTACTGAACGGCCACAAGACGTGATTGGCACACACTTTTTCAGCCCTGCGAACGTGATGAAGTTGTTAGAAGTCGTTCGCGGCGAAAAAACAGCAAAAGACGTCTTGGCAACTGTGATGGCACTAGGTAAGAAAATCAAGAAAACATCGGTTGTGTCTGGTGTGTGTGATGGTTTCATTGGTAACCGTATGATTGAACAATATGGACGCCAAGGTGGCTTCCTACTTGATGAAGGCTGTACCCCAGCGCAGGTTGATAAAGCCATGGAAAACTTTGGTTTTGCGATGGGGCCATTCCGCATGGGTGACCTGGCTGGCAACGACATTGGCTGGGCGATTCGTAAGCGCCGTGTCGTAGAAAAGCCGAACATGAAATACAGCAAAACGGCTGATTTGTTGTGCGAAAAAGGGCGCTTCGGTCAAAAAACGGGTGCTGGCTGGTACGACTACATCGCTGGAAAGCGTGATGCCGTGCCGAATGCAGAAGTCGTAACAATGATTGAAGAACATCGCAAGTCATTGGGTATTACGCCACGTAAAATTTCTGACGAAGAAATCGTACAACGCTTGGTTTATGCATTGGTGAATGAAGCAGCTCACATCCTTGAAGAAGGCATTGCAACCAAGGCTAGCGACATTGATATGGTATATCTCATGGGCTACGGTTTCCCAATTTACCGAGGTGGTCCAATGAACTATGCTGACCAAGTTGGTTTGTTCAATGTCGTGCAAAGTATGAATAAATTTGCACAAAATCCGCTTGATGATGGCGAATTTTGGAAGCCCGCGCCTCTCTTGGCCAAGCTGGTTGCTGAAGGTAAGACTTTTAACTAATTAACTAAGCTTGTAGTCTGTAAATGACGAAGCAACCGAATAAGGAAATATCATGACATCCGCAGTAATCGTATCTACCGCACGTACCCCATTAGCAAAAAGCTGGAAGGGTTCTTTTAACATGACGCACGGCGCAACTTTGGGTGGCCATGCAGTTGAGCATGCTGTCAAACGCGCAGGCATTGAAGGCGCTGAAGTTGACGACGTCATCATGGGCTGCGCTAATCCAGAGGGCGCTACGGGTGCGAATATTGCACGTCAGGTAGCTCTACGTGCTGGTTTGCCAATCACGACTTCAGGCATGACAGTGAATCGTTTTTGCTCTTCTGGTTTGCAAACTATCGCTTTAGCTGCACAACGTATCATTGCTGGGGAAGGCGATATTTATGTGGCTGGCGGCGTTGAAAGTATTTCATGTGTTCAGCAAGAAATGAACACGCATATGCTTGCTGATTCTTGGTTGGTTAAAAACAAGCCAGAAATTTATTGGAACATGCTGCAAACGGCTGAGCAAGTCGCAAAACGCTACGGCATTAGCCGTGAAGCGATGGATGAATATGGCGCTTCTAGCCAGCAAAAAGCAGTTACAGCTTTGGCTGCAGGTTATTTCAATGCTGAGATTGCACCTATTACAGTTACCATGGGCGTTGCCGATCCAGTGATGGGGTTGACAACCAAGCAAGTCACGGTGAGTCAAGATGAAGGCATTCGTGATGGCACAACCAAAGAAGGTATCGCCGGACTGCGCTCTGCATTGCCTGGTGGTTTGATTTCTGCGGGTAATGCCAGTCAATTCTCAGACGGTGGAGGTGCATGTGTGCTCATGAACGAAACTCTCGCTGAGAAAAAAGGATTGAAGCCTTTAGGCCGCTTCCTCGGTTTTGCGGTTGCTGGTTGTGAGCCTGATGAAATGGGCATTGGCCCAGTCTTCGCAATTCCTAAAGTGTTGGCGCGTTTGGGTCTCAAAGTCAGCGATATTGATTTGTGGGAGCTGAACGAAGCATTTGCTGTTCAAGTTCTGTACTGTCGCGACAAGTTGGGTATTCCAGCTGATCGTTTGAATGTCAATGGCGGTGCGATTGCCGTTGGACATCCTTATGGCGTCAGCGGCCAGCGTTTGACGGGTCATGCATTGATTGAAGGCAAACGCCGTGGCGCCAAGCGTGTGGCTGTGACCATGTGTATTGGCGGCGGCATGGGTGCTTGCGGAATTTTTGAAGTGCTTTGATATTTTAAAAATAGCCAAAAATAGTCAAAAATAATTATTTCAAGGTTAGCCATGAGTTTAAAAATATGAGTTTACGAAGAACTGTAGATTTTTTACTCTACCAATGGCTTGATGTTGAATCATTGAACAAACGCGAGCGATTTACGGATCACTCGCGTGAAACTTTCGATGCTGTTTTAGACACGTGTGAACGCATTGCGCGTGAAAAATACGCGCCCTTTAACAGACTTGTAGATACGCAAGAGCCGCAGTTTGACGGCGAAAAAGTTATCTTGCCGCAAGCCACGCATGATGCTCATCAAGCCTATGTAGATTCAGGCATGCTCAGTGCGGCGCAAGACTATGCGTTAGATGGCATGCAATTGCCGTATGCAGTAGAAGCAGCTGCTAATGCTTTTTTTGCCTGCGCGTCAGTCAGTATCGGCTCCAATATGCTGACAGCGGGTAACGCGGGCCTGTTGTTGGTACACGGCACTGACAAGCAAAAAGAAATCTTTGCCAATAACGAGTTTTCAGGTCGTTGGGCTGGCACCATGTGCTTGAGCGAGCCGCAAGCCGGTTCAAGCCTGTCCGATATCACGACCCGGGCTACGCCAGATGCTGGCAGCACATTAGGAGATGATTGGCAGAACGATGCCCTAGGTCCACGCTACCGCCTCAAAGGCAATAAGATGTGGATTTCTTCGGGTGACCATGAGTTGACCGAAAACATCATCCACTTGGTACTTGCCAAAATCCCTGATGCTTCAGGTAAATTGATCGCTGGTACACGCGGTATTTCATTGTTCATCGTTCCTAAAAAGATGGTGAATGAACAGGCGGAGTTGACTGGTGAACGCAACGACGTGGCCTTAGCTGGTCTGAACCACAAACTCGGCTGGCGCGGTACAACGAATACATTACTCAATTTTGGAGAAGGTAAATTTACACCGGGTGGACAAGCAGGTGCGGTCGGGTATTTGGTGGGCAAGCCGGGAGAAGGTCTGCGTTGCATGTTCCACATGATGAACAAAGCGCGAATCGGCGTAGGCACGGCTGCCACCATGCTCGGATTAGCTGGCTATTACGCCTCACTTGACTATGCCAAAAACCGTCCGCAAGGCCGTGTACTAGGTACATCTGGCAAAGATGCGTCGCAACCCCAAGTTCGCATCATCGAACACGCAGATATCAAACGGATGCTTCTGGCTCAAAAGTCATATTGCGAAGGTGCATTAGCGCTAGAACTGTATTGCGCTCGTATGGTTGATGAAGAGATGACGGGAGATGCAGCCGCAGCTGAAGAAGCGCGTCTCATTTTGGAAGTGCTGATGCCGATTGCTAAAAGCTGGCCCAGTGAATGGTGTTTAGAAGCGAATAGCTTGGCCATTCAAATTCACGGTGGTTACGGCTATACGCGTGATTTTCCCGTCGAGCAATATTGGCGTGATAACCGCTTGAACATGATTCATGAGGGTACGCATGGCATACAAGCTGCTGATCTGTTAGGTCGCAAAGTGCTGATGGAAGATGGAAAAGCTTGGTTGTTGTTGAGGCAACGAATAGGTGCGACTAGCAAACGTGCAGCTCAGTACCCAGAAATTAGTAAATTCGCTGGTGACTTAGACAATGCGGTCATCGCTGTGGATGACGCAACCAAAGCGGCTTGGTCTACAGCAAACCCTAGCGAAGCTCTAGCCAATGCTGTGCCATATATGCAAGCTTTTGGTCACATGGTTATTGCTTGGGTATGGCTGGATATTGCTATAAATAAAATAGCTGATAAGGCAATAAATACGCCGGCTGCATCTTATTTTTATCACTATGAGCTACCTAAATTGACTGCATGGCTGAATGTGGTGAAAACACGTGATTTAACATGTGCAAACATGGCTGAAGAAGACTTCTAAAAGCATATTTATTTAAACTGGAGCAATCATGGCGCGTAAGATTCAACAACTTTTTGACCTTAAAGGCAAAACAGCTTTAGTCACAGGTGGCTCTCGCGGCCTGGGGCTACAAATGGCGCATGCTTTGGGTGAAGCCGGAGCTAAAGTCATCGTCAGCTCGCGCAAAGCTGATGACTTGATGCAAGCTGTCGCTGAGCTCAAAGCAGTTGGCATTGACGCTGATTGGATTGCTGCCGACTGTGGCAAAGAGGCTGACATTCGTGCATTGGCTGAAGAAAGCATCAAGCGCATGGGCCACATTGATATCTTGGTCAACAATGCAGGTGCGGCCTGGGGGGCTGCGGCTGAAGACCACCCTGTTGAGGCTTGGGACAAGGTCATGAATCTCAACATTCGCGGCTACTTCATTCTTAGCCAACATGTTGCCAAGCTCAGCATGATTCCAAGAAAATCTGGTCGAATTATCAATATTGCGTCGATTGCTGGATTGAATGGCAACCCAGCCGGTATGCAGACTATCGCTTACAACACGTCTAAAGGTGCGGTCGTCAACTTCACACGCACGCTGGGTGCAGAGTGGGGTGCGCACAACATCACCGTCAACGCTATCTGTCCAGGCTTTTTCCCAAGCCGCATGACGATGGGAACATTGAAGGCTTTGGGGGAAGAAAAACTCATTGGTGGCACGCCGTTGCAGCGTCTGGGTGATGATGAGGATTTGAAGGGGCTAACCCTGTTGTTTGCTTCTGCAGCGGGAAAGCATATCACAGGTCAGTGGATGGCGGTTGATGGTGGCGTGTCTGTGGTTACAGGCGGCTAAATACAAGCAGTATCCGCTATGAATTTTGAAAAATATGCGTTGAGCTTTGGTGTAGAAATACCATTTGTTCAGCACTTAGGTTTTGAACTCATACTGTTTGAAGGTGGTCGTTCACAAATCAACTACAACCCCAAACCAGAGCATCTCAACTCGTTCAATGTCGTTCATGGCGGTGCAAGCATGACGTTACTTGATGTGACCATGGCTATAGCGGCTCGAAGTGTTGCGCAAGACATGGGTGTCGTAACCATCGAGATGAAGACCAGCTTTATGCAAGCTGCCAGAGGCCCGTTGATCGCAAAAGGGCGATTGATCCATCGCACGACAACAATGGCGTTTACTGAGGCGAGTATTTTTGATGCGGAAGACAAAATTTGCGCGCATGCTACAGGCACGTTCAAGTACGTCAAGCGCTTGGTAACTGGCAGTAAAAGCAGTCATCCGCTCAACATAATCTCTACCGATTAATTTTATTCAGCACTAAACACACTTAACAGGACCTACCTAAAATGACAAGCAATCTCCAAATCCATTTAGACAATCGCCCAACCGGTGCAGCATTAGCCAGCAACTTCAAACAAGTCAGCAGCGCGACACCTGCATTACAAGACGGTGAAGTGCTCGTGCAACATCACTACCTCAGCCTAGACCCCTACATGCGCGGCCGCATGAACGACAGCAAAAGCTATGCCGCTGCGCAAGCGTTAGGACAAGTCATGGGCGGCGGCACGGCTGGTGTGGTTGTTGAAAGCAAACACGACAAATACACCGTAGGCGACAAAGTCGTCGGCATGGGTGGTTGGCAGCAGTACGGCGTGGTTGATGGCAATGCTGTAGGTGCCATGCGAAAAGTTGATACAACGCATATTCCTCTCAGCGCCTACCTAGGAGCTGTTGGTATGCCGGGCGTGACTGCTTGGTATGGACTCATGAAAATCTGCCAGCCGAAAGCTGGTGAAACAGTCGTTGTGAGTGCGGCCAGTGGTGCTGTTGGTAGCGTAGTCGGACAGCTGGCCAAGGCCAAAGGTTGCCGCGTAGTTGGTTTTGCGGGTGGCGCTGACAAATGCAAATATGTGGTTGAAGAATTAGGTTTTGATGCGTGCATTGATTACAAAGCATTTCCAGACGCAAAATCTTTGTACAAGGCACTCAAAGACGAGGCGCCCAAGGGCATTGATTGCTACTTTGAAAACGTAGGTGGCGCAATTTTAGACGCAGTGCTGAGCAATATGAATGCATTTGGTCGCATCGCGTTATGTGGCATGATTGCGGGGTACAACGGCGCGCCAGTACCCATCACACAGCCTCAGCTGTTTTTGATGAATCGTCTGCTGTTGCAAGGTTTCATCGTCTCAGAGCACATGGAACATTGGCCAGAAGCATTGAAAGAATTGGGTGGAATGGTAGCAACTAGCAAACTGAAATTCCGTGAATCCATAGCGCAAGGCATTGAATCAGCACCTGAAGCATTCTTAGGTTTGCTTAGTGGCAAAAATTTTGGAAAACAATTGGTGAAATTGATTTAATGTCAATTTAAACGCGTTTGCATCGTCATTTAAAACGAAGTCACCATGTCCGACATCATCCTGCACCATTACCCGAATTCACCATTTTCTGAAAAGATAAGGCTGATTTTTGGCTACAAGGGTTTGAATTGGCAATCGGTCATCATCCCACCGATCATGCCAAAACCAGATGTTCTGGCATTGACAGGTGGTTACCGCAAAACGCCCTTCATGCAAATCGGGGCGGATATCTATTGCGACAGTGCCTTGATTTGCGATGTATTAGAGAAAATGCAACCTAGTCCTACGCTGTATCCAGAACACCAAAAAGGTGCTACACGCATCATCGCCCAATGGGCAGACACAGCGCTTTTCTGGGCGGCTATGGGCTACAACTTTAGCCCTGCAGGTTCAGCACAAATGTTTGGCATCGGCAGCCCACAAGCGACCGAAGCCATTGCTAATGCAAAGATGTTTGCCGAAGATCGTGCCAAAATGCGCTCTGGTATGCCTCGCATACCAGCGGCTGATGCTGCAGCCAGCTACAAATCGTATTTACGACGCATTGCCAATATGTTGGACGAATCTCCGTTTTTGATGGGCGATACGCCTTGCATTGCAGACTTTGCTGTTTACCATCCGCTATGGTTTACGCGGCATCGCACCCCAGTGATGGCTGGTATTTTTGATGCCACGCCGAATGTGTTGACTTGGATGGATCGCATGGCGGCTATAGGACATGCACAAAGTAGAAAACTTAATGCTATAGAATCAATAGCAATATGTGCAAATAATACGCCGGCTAGTATCGAAAATGAGGCTGAAAAAATATCTTTAAATTCAATATTTCAAGATGAACACGGTATTCCGTTGGGAAGTTTAGTTACAGTTGCCAGTGAGTCTTTTGGTAACGAACTAACGCAGGGTGAACTTGTAGCAGCTACACGTACGCATTACACCTTGCGCAGACACGATGATCGCGCTGGCCTCGTCCACGTTCATTTTCCACGTATTGGCTTTATCCTTAAAAAAGTTGAAGTTTAAAAATAAAATTAAAAATCAAATAAAAATTGAAAGTTAAAACATGATTTCAAATTTCAAAAATAAGACTGCAGTTCTAACAGGAGCCGGATCTGGTTTCGGCTTAGAGTGCGCCCGCATTGGTGCCAAGCTGGGTATGAATATCGTTTTGGTTGATGTCCAACAAGACGCGCTGGACAAAGCTACGGCAGAGATCGCTACTGAAGCAGCCAAGCAAGGCGGGCAAGTCATGTCGTTTAGATTGGATATCTCCAAAGCTGCCGAAGTAGAGGCTATGGGACAAGCAGTCTTCGCCAAGTTGGGAGCACCGCATTTTGTATTCAACAATGCTGGCGTTGGTGCCGGCGGCTTGATTTGGGAAACCACGCTCAAAGATTGGGAATGGGTGCTGGGAGTCAACGTGATGGGTGTGGCACATGGTGTGCGTGTTTTTACCCCGATGATGTTAGAGGCTGCGAAAAAAGACCCCGCTTATCAAGGCCACATTGTCAACACAGCAAGCATGGCCGGCTTGTTGAATGCTCCCAATATGGGTGTTTACAACGTTAGCAAACATGCCGTTGTCGCAATGACAGAAACGCTCTACCAAGATTTGAAACTGGTGACTGATCAAGTCAGTGCCTCCGTGTTGTGCCCCTTTTTCGTTGCTACGGGCATCTCGCAAAGCCACCGCAATAAGCCGGGTGAGTTCGTTACGGGTAACGATAAACCTACCAAAAGTCAGCTTATTGGGCAAGCCATGAGCGACAAAGCGGTGGGTTCAGGCAAGGTCAGTGCGGCGGACGTTGCACAAAAAGTGTTCGACGCAATTGCTGATGACCAGTTTTACATTTACAGCCACCCAAAAGCTTTGGCTTCAGTGCAAACACGTATGGAAGATGTGGTGCAAATCCGCAACCCAACCAATCCGTTTGCGGTAAAGCCTGAGATCGGTGAGGCTTTGAAAGCCGCGTTACGAGCGGACTAAAATAGATGCATGAATGTAGCATCTATACCTGTTGGAGTTAGTAACGGATTTAGCGGCACAGTACGCGGCGCTTGTCCACATGACTGCCCAGACACTTGTGCGCTGTTAACGACAGTTGAAAACGGCAAAGCTGTTAAGGTGCAAGGTAACCCTGCACACCCTCAAACAGATGGCGTGTTGTGCACCAAGGTGTCGCGCTACACCGAACGCACTTACCACCCGGAGAGGATTTTGCAACCGCTCAAACGCGTAGGTCCGAAAGGCTTGGGTCGTTTTGAGCCGGTGTCTTGGGAGGCCGCGCTTTCGGACATTTCTGACAATCTAAAGGCGATTGCAGCAATCAACTCACAAGCCATCGTTCCCTACAGTTACGCAGGTACGATGGGCTTGGTGCAAGGCGAGGCGATGGCAGCACGATTTTTCAATAAACTGGGCGCCTCCAAACTACATCGCTCGATTTGTTCTATGGCTGGTGGCGAGGGTTTGATGCACACTCTGGGCGGTAAAGTCGGCATGAAGGTCGAATTTTTTGTGCAATCCAAGCTCATTATTATTTGGGGCAGCAACTCCATTGGCAGCAATTTGCATTTTTGGCGCTATGCCCAAGCAGCTAAGCGCGATGGTGCAAAGCTGATTTGCATCGATCCGCGTAAAACAGAAACCGCTGACAAATGCCATGAACATATCGCTTTGCTGCCTGGTACGGATGCTGCGCTGGCTTTGGCCGTCATGCATGAGTTGATCGCCAATGATTGGTTAGACCATGACTATATTGACAAGCATACAATAGGTTGGCCAGCATTAAAAGAGCGTGCCTTGCTATGGAATCCAGAGCGTGCAGCTAAAATTTGTGGTGTTTCCGTAGCGCAAATCAAGTCTTTGGCGTT
>JANPLX010000203.1:0-3136 GCA_031422495.1 Polaromonas sp.
TAGTTAGGTCTGAAGTTAATGCAGCAATGACGCTTGAGCGCGCAAAAAATTTCGCGCAACCTTTTCTTGCCAATGCAACGTTAGAAACCGGCGAAAACGCTTGGTCACACGCGAAGGCTGTCTCGCAAATTTTGCAAGACATTGGTGGTTCTGACGCCATGCAAGCCGCCAGCTACTTGGTATACACCTGCTCCCATTTAAACAAACCGCTAGAAGTGATCAGCAAAGCGTTTGATGAAAACTTAGCTTCTCTGGCGGTGGAAACCACCAAGCTGATGGAAGTTCAGAGGCAAACCCGAACTGCCACAGCTGCTGCGCACACCGAAACTGTGCGCAAAATGCTACTTGCTTTTTCTCGCGATTTGCGGGTGGTGATGCTGCGCTTAGCCTCGCGCTTGCAATCACTGCGTTATTTTGCTGCAAGTAAAACAGAAGTATCTGAGAGCATGGCGCGTGAGTCGCTACAGGTGTTTGCACCCTTGGCAAATCGTTTGGGCATTTGGCAAATCAAGTGGGAAATGGAAGATTTATCGTTTCGATTCCTAGAGCCACAGATTTACAAAGATACCGCGCGATTACTCGACGAAAAACGTACGCTACGAGAAGACTACGTTGAGCAACTACGTGAAAGTTTAGAGACAGATTTAAGCAAGCAAGGCATCAAAGCCGAGGTACAAGGTCGTCCCAAACACATTTATAGCATCGTTAAAAAAATGCGGGGTAAAGGGCTGGGCTTTGACCAAGTTTTCGACATTCGAGCCTTGCGCGTGATCGTGGCTGAGATCGATGATTGCTACGGCGCCCTCGGCTGGGTACATGCACAGTTTTCGCCGATTGCCGATGAGTTTGACGACTACATCGCTAAGCCTAAAGCGAATGGTTATCAATCTTTGCATACCGTCGTGCGCGATGCTGCTGGGCAAGCGATTGAAATTCAAATCCGTACCCAAGCCATGCACGACAAAGCCGAACATGGCGTCGCAGCACATTGGGTTTACAAAGAAGCGGGCGCTAAAGGTTACTCCGGTGTGTCCGCAACTGGTGACTACGACGCCAAAATAGCCGTACTGCGTCAGTTGCTGGCTTGGGAGCGTGATTTAAGTGCCGCAGATTCTGCTGCTCTGTTAAGCGACCGCATTTACGTGCTTACTCCAGATGCCTCCGTGGTCGAGCTACCACAGGGGGCGACTGCTATCGATTTTGCATATACCGTGCACACTGACCTAGGTCACCGCTGCCGTGGCGTGAAGCTAGATGGTGTGATGGTGCCGCTCAACACACCACTCAAAAATGGTCAAACCGTTGAAATCAACGCCGCCAAAGAAGGTGGGCCGTCGCGTGACTGGCTCAACGCAGATCTAGGCTATTTAAACAGCAGTCGCGCCAAAGCGAAAGTACGCGCTTGGTTCAATGCCTTGGCTATGATGGAAACCATCGCCCGTGGCCGTGAAGCGGTTGAAAAACTATTGCAGCGTGAAGGTAAAACCGCCATCAAATTGGTTGATTTGGCATTACAACTCGGCTTCAAATCCGCCGACGAACTGTTTGAAGTCGTTGGCAAAGACGAGTACTCGTTACGCACAATTGAAGCGTTTTTTAAACCGCCAGCGCCAGAATTAAGTACCGAAGAGTTGTTGCACAAGCGTGCCAAAGCTGAAAAGACGCCCACAGGCGGCGTTTTGGTCGTCGGAGTGGACTCACTTCTAACCCAACTCGCCAAGTGCTGTAAGCCCGCGCCAGGGGATGAAATCGGCGGCTTTGTTACACGAGGCAAAGGCGTTAGCATCCATAGGCAGAGTTGCAGCAACTTTCAGGCTTTGGTTTTGCGCAACGAAGCTAATGACGAAGGCCGCGTTATCGATGTTGCCTGGGCTAATGACAAGCCGCAAAGTCATTCAAGTGCAACAAATTCTGGTGCTTTGAACCAGTTTTATCCTGTCGATGTCGTCATTGAGGCGGCCGACAGCCAAGGCTTGCTGAAAACGATTTTGGAGGTGTTTTCCAAAGACAAACTCAACGTCATCGCCGCCAACACCCAGTCGCACCGCAGCACTGGTGGCGATACCGCGGTGATGACGTTCACCGTAGAAGTGACGAATTCAGCACGTTTGAACAAAGTTTTAAGCCAAGTATTAGAAGTGCAGGGCGTTCGCTCCGCTAGACGACGCTAAGCCTGCTATAATTTGCATTGTCGAACAGACTTTTAGGCGCGTAGCTCAGCTGGTTAGAGCACTACCTTGACATGGTAGGGGTCGTTGGTTCGAGTCCAATCGTGCCTACCAATTTTTTAAAGCTTGTAATCCTTGATAAATCAACGGTTTACAGGCTTTTTTGGTTTTAAGACCTTATTCCGTAGAGAATTAGCTGAAAATATCCCAATCATTGCAATGATCTCTACAGTCATCGTATTCATTGCCTGTATCTCTGTTTAATGTTTAGCAATTCATCGAAAGTTCAACATGCAGGCTCCTTCCAGCATCACACTTGCCCTTGCACCTACGGGCACCTTACGCGCTTCTATCAATTTGGGCAATGCCTTGCTGGCCAATCTCAATCCTGCGACGCAACAACCGTTTGGTATTTCCATCGATTTGGCGCATGAACTTGCGCGCCGCTTGGGTGTTGGCGTTGAATTGATCGCGTTTGATTCCGCCCGATATTCAGTCGAAGCGGTGAAAGATGAGAAGGCTGATATCGGGTTTTTTGCGATAGACCCACTGCGTGGCGACGGCATCACCTTTACCGCACCCTATGTGGTGATAGAGGGAGGCTACATGGTGCGCGAAGATTCAAAACTGCAGTCGGTTGAAGAGGTAGACCGCGCTGGCCACACCATTGCGGTCATCAAAGCCAGCGCGTACGACTTGTTTTTGTCACGCGAAATCAAGCACGCAGAGATCGTGCGCGAACCTTCCGCGCAAGAGGTGCTGAGTGCGTTTAACGCGCAAAAGTTAGATGTCGTCGCCGGCGTGAAGCAAATGTTAGTGGAAGAAGTCAAACAAAATGCTGGTCTGCGGCTCTTGCCCGGTCGCTTTATGGAAATTCAACAAGCCATGGTGTTGCCAAATGGCAAAGGTGACGCTGCTGCTGAGTATTTGCGCCAATTTGTGCAAGACATGAAAAGCAGCGGTTTTGT
>JANPLX010000204.1:0-14470 GCA_031422495.1 Polaromonas sp.
CGCCTGAGCTACCTGCGCGAATTGGCTGATAGACGCGTGGTGGTGCTCAAAGCCATTGAAGAGCAGGGCAAGTTGACCGAAGCGCTACGCCTGTCAATTGCGGATTGCGCGACAAAGCAAGATTTAGAAGACTTGTACCTCCCCTTCAAACTCAAACGCCGCACCAAAGGCCAAATGGCGCGGGAAGCAGGGCTGGAGCCGCTGGCAGACAAGCTGTTTGCCGACCCCACGTTGAACCCAGCCACAGAGTCAGAAGCCTTTGTGATTCCGCTCAAACCCCATGTAGAGGGGAAAGACAAGCAACCCGATTTCTCCACCTTAGCCGCAGTTTTAGACGGCGTGCGTGACCTGTTGAGCGAGCGTTGGGCTGAAGATGCCGCCTTGGTGCAAAGCCTGCGTGAATGGTTGTGGGACACCGGCCTGCTGCAAAGCAAGCTGATGGACGGCAAAGACCAAAACAATGCCGACGTGGCCAAGTTTCGCGACTATTTTGAGTACGATGAGCCGATTGGCCGCGTGCCCTCGCACCGCGCTTTGGCGGTGTTCCGCGGCCGTGGATTGGAGATTTTGGATGCGAAACTGGTACTTCCAGCGCCTACTACCCAAATGTCCAATTCCGTTCGCCCTGAGCCTGTCGAAGGGTCTGCCAAGGCTTCGACAAGCTCAGCCCGAACGGCTGAAGTTTCACTCGCCGAAGCCCGAATCGCCCTTCACCTAGGCTGGAGCCACCTTGGCCGAGCCGGTGATGACCTGCTGCGCAAATGCGTTGCGTGGACTTGGCGCGTCAAGCTGAGCCTGTCAACCGAGCGTGATTTGTTCGCCCGCCTGCGTGAAGACGCCGAAAAAGTCGCCATCAAGGTGTTTGCCGACAATCTGCGCGATTTGCTTCTCGCCGCTCCCGCCGGCCCGCGCGTGGTGATGGGCTTGGACCCCGGCATCCGCACCGGTGTGAAGGTGGCCGTAGTCAATGCGACAGGCAAACTGGTCGAAACGGCGACGATTTATCCGCATGAGCCGCGCAAAGACTGGGATGGCTCGCTGCACGTTTTGAGCAAACTCTGCGAGAAACACGGCGTTAACCTCATCGCCATCGGCAACGGCACGGCCAGCCGTGAAACGGACAAGTTGGCGGCGGATTTGATTAAATTGGTGGCTAAAAACGGTGGAAACTCTGGAAGTGCCAAAAATGAGTCAAATTCGACGAATAACTCCGCTGTAGCCGGCGTATCTATTGCCTCTGTAGCTATAGAAAAAGTAGTGGTTTCTGAGGCCGGTGCGTCCGTTTACAGCGCTAGCGAGTTCGCCAGTCTGGAAATGCCCGATGTGGACGTCAGCTTGCGCGGCGCAGCCAGCATTGCGCGGCGCTTGCAAGACCCGCTCGCCGAGCTGGTCAAAATCGACCCTAAAGCCATTGGCGTGGGGCAGTACCAGCATGATTTGAACCAGTCCGAGCTGGCGCGTAGCCTGGGCTCGGTGGTGGAAGATTGCGTCAACTCCGTCGGTGTCGATTTGAACACCGCCAGCGTCCCGCTTTTGAGCCGCGTCTCCGGCTTGTCAGCCAGCGTCGCTAAATCCGTCGTGCGCTGGCGCGAGGCGAACGGCGCGTTCAAAAACCGCCGTCAATTGAGTGAAGTGACAGGCCTCGGCCCCAAAGCCTTTGAGCAATGCGCCGGCTTTTTGCGCATTCGCGGCGGCGACAACCCGCTGGACATGACCGGCGTTCACCCCGAAACCTACCCCGTGGTGGAGCAAATCATCGTCAAAACCGGCAAACCTGTCGCCGAGTTGATGGGCCGAGCTGACATGCTCAAAACCCTGCGCCCCGAGCTGTTTGCCAATGACAAATTTGGCATCATCACCGTCAAAGACATCCTAGGCGAGCTAGAAAAACCCGGCCGCGACCCACGCCCCGACTTCAAAGTGGCGCGCTTCAACGACGGCGTGGAAGACATCAAAGACCTGCGCGATGGCATGATTTTGGAAGGCACCGTCAGCAACGTCGCCGCCTTTGGCGCGTTCATCGACCTGGGCGTGCACCAAGACGGCCTGGTCCACGTCAGCCAGCTCAGCCACAAGTTCACCACCGACGCCAGAGAAGTCGTCAAAACAGGCGACATTGTCAAAGTGCAGGTGGTAGAGGTAGACTTCGCCCGTAAACGCATAGCTTTGACCATGAAACTGGGTGAAAAACCGGCGCAATGGGGCGAACAGGGCAATAATAGATCTGACAATCGCTTTGAGGGTGCCAATCGCAACCAAGGCCAACAACACCGCGGCCAGCCCGCTGCGGCAGCGCCATCCGCGATGGCGTCGGCGTTTTCAAAGCTGCAAGCGCTACGCAAATAATAGCTAAGTTATCAACCTAGCTTTTAAAAAGGAACAACATCATGTCAAAAACCGGCGAATGGGCCACCAAAGTGCTCGCAGTCATCAAAAGCGGCAACCTTGACGCGGCAATCGCCCAAATCAAAGTAGCCCCCACCATCAAAGACCTAAACCAACTCAAAGCCGCCATGATCGTGGGCGGCTTGATGGCGAAGCATAAAAATGTGGAAGCAGCGGTGAATGAGAATTTGCAGCTGCTGTCAGCGCCTAGGCTGCATCGGTCGCCTTGAAGATAAACAGAACCCATGCTAGAACTCCGCCCCACCTGCGAACACTGCAACACATCACTGCCGCCCGAATCGCTGGATGCCCGCATCTGCAGCTACGAATGCACGTTTTGCGTCACCTGCGTTGAGACGGTTTTGAAGAGTAATACCTGCCCGAACTGCGGTGGTGGGTTTGTGCAGCGGCCAGTTCGTCCAGCTCGGGATTGGAAAAACGGCAACTTTTTGGGGAATAACCCAGCTAGCAAAACGCTGAAGCACAGGCCGGTGGATTTGGTGGCTTATGCGAAGCTGGTGGCGGCGATTAACGGCTCGGCATCAGGTTCAGCGCCTGAAAAGCGGTAGTTCAAAATTAGCGAAAATTACTATAGTTTTAATAGCACCTTAGGCAATAAATACGCCAGCTAGAGCCGAATTTAGACCAGTATTTACCTATTTTCACCTTAAAAGCCTAAAAACTTGACCCTGGCTTGGTCAAAAAGACCAGTTCTTCTGACGTGGAGGTGCGCCCCAGCATGGCGTTGCGGTGAGGGTAGCGACCAAAGCGGTCGATGATGGTTTTGTGGCGCAGCTCGAAGTTATGGATGCTTTCTGGGGTGTTTGCTTTGAAAAGCGGCTCGGCAGCGGCGTGAATCTGCTTTGATTCGCTGTGCATATAGGGCATGTATAAAAAGTTTCGCTCTTCCTGCGCCAGCGATACATCTACCTTGGCCGCAACAGCTTCTTGCGCTAGCGCCAAAGCCAGAGGGTCGGTGTCAAAGGCGCGGCGCGTACCACGGTGGATGTTGCGTGAGAACTGATCCAGCACGATGATTTCGGCCAGCCGCCCTTGCGGCGAAGCGCGCCAAGCAAACAACTCGGCGCGAATTGCCTGCTCATGGATTTCGCCAAAACGTTCAGCGACGAGGTTATCAAAAGCGGGGTCGACCTTCCACCACTGGGCTGGGGTGATCTCGTTAAACCAAAATTGAAGAACAGATGAGTACATGATTGTGAAATGGGTTAATTTTCACTATATTTTTAATAGCTAGTTAGGCAATAAATACGTCGGCTACATCAAAATGCAAACTCCGCACTAGCACGTGCAACCAATTCGCCGCTGGTGGCGAAAGAAACCGTGGCTTCGGCGTATGCGGTGGCTTTGCCGAATCTGAGTACTTTGGCTTCGATCAAGAAGTCGTCATTCACAGCAGCGCGCAGGAAGTGCGTATGTTGATAGATCGTGCCTTTGGTGGTTCTGTCGCTGGTGAGCATGGCCATGGCCACAACCGTGTCTATCGCCGCCATGATCGCTTGCCCGCAGACGGCACCACTGGAGAAATTTAGCCTAGGGTTGACTGGCAGCCTAGCCGAAGCTTGACCTGCGCTGACTGTCAGCTCCGTGAGGCCGAGGTCTTTTACCCAGGGCGTAAAAAGATGTTCGTAGAGGTCGCCAATAGTTTCGTTCGTTAGAGAGCTGTAGCTTGGGGAGCCGGCCATATTGGTCAATAAACCACTCAAGGTATGAAATTCAAACTTTCAGGCAATGGTAGCGCAATCGGGACTTCAAAAAACGGATTCGCGCCATCGGGGTCAATGGTGATTGAGCCGTTACTTGCGAAGAAGGCAGCTATTTGACTTTGCGCTTGGACGGCGTAGGGCGCGGTGGCAGCAGCGCCAATATTGGTCAAAAAGGTGTGCGGGTTTTTGGGGACGCCACTGGCGGTTGGGTTCAGCGCGTAGGCCAAGTCGTTGCGAAAGTAGGTGGTGCGGTCTTGCAGGGCTCCTGCGCGAATGATGGCGCTGCTGGTGGGGTTGGGCACGGTCACGTCGCCTTTGGCGAACTGAACAATTACCGGCTTAGCAGCGCTGCCTGACAATGGCGATTTGCGAATTAGCGGTGCATAAGACACAGGGTTGCCGCTTTGTTGTACCCACTCAAAACGGTCTAGTACTTGGGCAATGGCGGTAGCGCCAAATACGTTGTTCACCACCGGTGCCAAATCGCGCAGCGGCATGTTTTCATTGAAGTTCAAATTAAACGGTACAGGCACACCAGGTGTGGGAGCCACGTTGAGCAACTGCGGGGTACGTGTCGCCAGTGCCACAGCGGTGAGGAAGCGAAAAGCGCCTAGACGGGCGACTTCGGTGATTGAGCCACCAGGCACATTGGGCACGCCAGCTTTGATATTCGGCTCAATGCCTAAGAGCTTCGTGCCGTAAATGCCACCGAAAGATTGGCCGGCGTAGTAAATGCGCTGGGCATTCAGGTCGGCAACGCCGTCGCCGTCAATGTCCATGCCGACTTCAACTTGGCGTACCAGTTGCATCAAGTCAATGACTGTTTGGCGCAGGCCGTCACGGCTGCCGATGATGGTACGTGGCGCTGCGGCGTTGACACCCTCGGTGCTGTCGATAATGCCATTGCCATCTTGATCAATGCCGCGCCCACCTGCAGGCACGCTGACAGGCACATCACCCGTGCGCAACACGCTCAAGGTGCTCAGAGCACCGCCGCCATGACCTACAACATTGATCGCCAAGGTAGCGATGCCTTGCGAGGCAAATACGGATCCCACTGTCCACGGTGCGCCATACATGCTGTCGGTAAAGCCATGCCCGAAGATGGCTACCGGCCAGCCACCAACTGGCTTGGTACCTGCGGGTACAAAGAGCTGGAAGACCAAATCGTTGCTGCCTTGCGCCAGTGGCCTACC
This sequence comes from Polaromonas sp., assembly GCA_031422495.1. Classification (GTDB taxonomy): domain Bacteria; phylum Pseudomonadota; class Gammaproteobacteria; order Burkholderiales; family Burkholderiaceae_C; genus Aalborgiella. Next base: position 5,306 of record JANPLX010000204.1, read on the forward strand.
GCTGTTGCCAGTGGCGGTCGCGGGGATGTACTGGCCAGCTGATTGGTAATTGGGTGAGCTGAACTTGCCATAGGCAATTTTCCCAACAGCGCCGGGTACCACACTAAGGGCTGGGGTGGGCAAAAAGCCGGTAGCAAAAGTAGGTGCTGTACCTGTTTGTCGGTCAAATTGAATGCCAGTTACATTGGCAAGTGTGAAGACGGAGCGCACTGTCGCACCACCGGCAGAGCCCAACATGAAACTGGCAGGCGCAGGTGTGCTGGCTTTGATTTGCCGCATGATTTTGGTCAAATCGCCGGTAGACGTTTGTGTGGTGAACACACTGGCTGCGGCTATCTTGCCATTGCCACGATGCGCATGCATAGCATCGCGCAGCTCGCGTTGGTAGTCTTCATGGCCTGAGCTTCGCGAATTTTTATTTTTATCGTCGTCATCGTCATCCATCTTGTTGACTTTGATGGCTTTGCCCGCAGTATCGCGCACACCATCGGTGACGATCAACACATAGCGCGTGTGCTCTTGCAACAGTTCGTCCGATTCAAACACCATGGTGTTGGTGGCAGGGTCCCACAAGCGCTGGTTGATGCCCACGCGCGAGCCCAAGCCGCGTCCCGTTTGCACGTCGCCTAAGTTGAGTAAGTACACCGTCTCACTGGTCACGCTAGCAGGGTCAATCGCGCCAGTAAAAGGCACAGTGATGCGCGGTTGGGTCGAGAAGCCATCCAGCGTGTTGATGACGGCAATGTCTTGGCAGTCGCTCACACGAACAGCACAATCGGGCAAGGGTAAGTTGACGCGACGCAAACTTTTGTTCGACCAATCGCGCACACTAAAACGGTTGCTGGGGAACGGGCTGCCAGCGGGGTCAGTCAGGTCAAATTTCACTTGCACACGTGAGGATGATGAATCAGCGAGGGAAGTGAGTGGGCTGGCTAAGCTAACCAGGGCAAGGCTAAGGCTTAAAGCGAGTGGCTTTGAAATTAACATACGTGTCTCCAAAATAAATTAGATGTGTTGTAAAGTTCCGATTCAGGTTATAGCTTTGAAGCCTTGCTTTGACAAGTAGGTTATTTGTATCAAAACGTTTTAGGTAACCATTTTGATAGATTTTTGCTATATTTAGCATAGCTATTTAATCAAGTAATACGCCGGATATAGTCATATTTAACCTGTAAAACTTGTTTTCATGCTCCGTAGGTGACAGTGGTATCCACGGCTTCAGGTAATACTGCAATAATTGCTCAAATACCCAAAAGCCAGACACGGAGAAACGACCATGACCGCCACAGTAAGCGACAGAGCCACCTTCACCCGCATGCAAGACAGCACCCAATCAGATTGGGTGGGTTTAATTGTTCCTGAGGCGATGAAAATGGCCAAGTCACTGCCGGACAGGGTGTTGGATCACCTCAAAATGTTGGATGGCGATTTTGGCGGTTTCCCGATTGACCGCTACAGCCATTGCCTGCAAACCGCCACGCTAGCGCTGAAAGATGGGCGCGATGAAGAGTATGTGTGCTGCGCGCTGCTGCACGATATTGGTGACACCTTGGGTTCGTTCAACCACCCCGATATTGCTGCGGCTATTTTGAAACCCTTTGTCTCAGAGGCTAACTTGTGGATGGTGCAAAACCACGGTATTTTTCAGGGCTACAACTTCTTCCACTACATCGGCCTGAACCGCGATATGCGCGACCAGTTCAAAGGCAACCCGTTTTATGACCAAGCGGCGGAGTTTGTCGAAAAGTACGACAATCCCGCGTTTGATCCGAAGGGCGAAATTTACCCGATCAGCACCTTTGAGCCGATGCTTCGCCGTTTGATGGCTTCGCCGAAGAATTCGGTTTACAAGGCGGCTTTAAAAACATAAATTAAAGCTAAGCTGTTGATTTATAAATGGAAATTATTATTTAACCCAAAGGAAAATAGACATGTTAAACATTTCTTCACTCATCGACAAAGTCAGCGCCGAAGAATGGCAACTCCGCGTTGACCTCGCCGCCTGCTACCGCTTGATCGCTGCCTACGGTTGGAGCGATTTGGTGTTCACCCACGTCAGCGCACGCATTCCAGGGCCTGAACATCACTTTTTGATCAACCCATACGGGCTGATGTTTGACGAAATTACCGCGTCCAGCTTGGTGAAAATCGACCAAAGCTGCAACAAATTGAGCGAATCTGCTTACCCTGTGAACCCAGCAGGTTTCACGATTCACAGTTGCGTGCATGAGCTGCGGGAAGACGCAGGCTGCGTGCTGCACACGCACACGCGGGCGGGCATTGCGGTGAGCGCGCAAAAGGGCGGTTTGCTGCCGCTTAGCCAGCAATCGACCTTTGTTTTGGCGTCTTTGGCTTACCACGACTACGAAGGCGTCGCCCTGAACGCCGCTGAAAAGCCGCGCCTGCAAGCCAATTTGGGCAAAGCCAACTACTTGATTTTGCGCAACCACGGGCTCTTGACCGTGGGCAGAACCATCCAAGACGCGTTTTTGCACATGTACACCTTCGAGAACAGCTGCCGCATCCAAATCGACGCGCAAGCCGCTGGCGGGCCATTGAATTTGATTCCGCAAACGGTGTGCGATGCGAACTTGGGCATCATGAAAGTAGCCACTGCAGGGCAGGGCGCAGCGCTGGCGTGGCCTGCATTGTTGCGCAAGTTGGATCGGATGGATGAGAGTTATAAGACTTAAATCCCCCCTAACCCCCCTTTTTCAAAGTGGGGGATAAGCCACTCGTTTTTGCTATATATTTAATAGCTTCTAAGTCAATAAATACGCCTGCTAGAGCTATATTTGTGAGGTAAAATACGGGTTTATACGTATTTGAGCGGTTATAATTCCGCATGACATCTACATTTGCTCCTACATTCGACACCCTAGGCCTCAGCCCAGCGATTCTCAACGCCGTCAAGCTGCAAGGCTATGAAGTGCCCACCGCCATCCAAACCGAGGCGATTCCTGCGGTTTTGGCGGGCAAAGACGTTTTAGGCTCGGCGCAGACGGGCTCGGGCAAAACGGCAGCGTTTTGTTTGCCGCTATTGCAGCAGTTGTTGAAGCAACAAGAAGGCAATTCGCGCAGCGTACGTCATGCGGGGCGCTATACATCGGCTTTGATTTTGGTGCCTACACGTGAGCTGGCGGCGCAAACGGGGGAATCGATTCGCAGTTTGGCGCAGCATTTGCCAATGCAGCTCAAGGTTGCCGTGCTGTTTGGTGGCGTGTCCATCAACCCGCAGATGATGAATTTGCGCGGTGGGGCAGACATAGTGGTTGCCACACCGGGGCGTTTGCTGGATTTGGTGGCGCACAATGCGCTGAAACTGGGCTCGGTGCAGATGCTGGTGTTGGACGAGGCGGATAGGCTGCTCGATATGGGGGGTAATCCTACTTCTTCTGCTTCTTCGGGCGGCGTGATTCGCACCGGTGGTTTTGCCGAAGAACTGGCGGCTATTTTGGCGTTGTTACCTGAAAAGCGTCAAAGCTTGTTCTTTTCAGCCACGTTCCCGAAAGATGTGCAGGCTCTGGCGGATACGTTGTTGCGCGATCCGGTGCGTGTTGAGGTCGAGTCAACACCATCGACGGCGCCGATTATTTTGCAACGTGCGATTCAAGTTGACCCCAAACGCCGCACCATGTTGTTGAAAAAATTGGTTGAAACCAGCGATTGGGAACAAGTGTTAGTTTTTGTGGCGACCAAGTACGCTGCAGAATTGGTAGCAACCAAGCTATACAACGCAGGGATGAACGCCGTGCCTTTCCATGGAGAACTGAGTCAAGGGAATCGCACCCAGACGTTGGCGGATTTCAAGGCGAAGAAGTGGCAAGTGGTCATCGCCACCGACGTGGCCGCACGCGGCATCGACATCGCCAACTTGGCCGCTGTGGTGAACTATGACCTGCCGCGCTCCAGCGTGGACTACATCCACCGCATTGGCCGGACGGGTCGCGCAGGGGAGAGTGGGGTGGCGATCAGCTTTGTGAGTGCGGAGACGGAAGCGCATTTTCGCTTGATTGAAAAGCGCCAAGGTTTGAATTTGATTCGTGAGCAGATTGAAGGGTTTGAGCCTGAAATCGTTCTTGCGCCTATCAAACCTGTTGTTGTGAATGAGGATGGAAGCACAGATGACACTTTGAAATCGCCAAATCACCCGAAAAATGGCGGCATCAAGGGCAAACGTCCGAGTAAAAAGGACAAGCAGCGTGCTTTGGCTGCAAAAGGTCATGGACAGGGATAAACTAATGACCTATGGATTCCCGCCTTCGCGGGAATGACAGGTTTTGTTATGAACATTCGAATTGGTGAAGGCTGGGACGTGCATGCGCTGGTGGCGGGGCGCAAGCTTGTCATTGGCGGGGTGGAGATTCCGCATACCACCGGTTTGCTCGGGCATTCGGATGCGGATGTGCTGCTGCATGCGATCACCGATGCGCTCTTGGGTGCGGCCGGTTTGGGCGATATTGGCCGGCATTTCCCTGACACCAGTGCAGACTTTAAAGATGCCGATTCATGGGTGTTGCTGCAACTAACAGGGCAACAGATTGAAGCCAAGGGCTACAGCATCATCAACATTGACAGCACGGTGATTGCGCAAGCCCCTAAGCTTGCGCCTTATCTTAATGAAATGCGTGAGCGGATTGCAGATGCGTTAGGGATCACGGTGTCCCAAGTCAACGTCAAAGCCAAGACGGCTGAAAAAATGGGGCCGGTGGGCGAGCTGAAAAGTATGGAAGCACGCGCTGTGGTGCTTTTACAATCAATTTAAGCAGAATTCTGCGTCACATTGTGCCCAAGTTTGGGATGTTTCACCGATTGAGTGGCCTTTGCCTTTTGTGCGGCTATTTTGTGCGGAGGGCGTTTCAAGCGAATTTCAACCATGAAGCCACCTTCAGGCTTGTTTACTTTATCAAGCCGCGAATCGTCGTCTTTGGCTTGCACGCCCCAATTTGAGAGCTTAACTTTGCCGTGCATGCCTTGTACGGCTTTTTCAACAATAGCTAAGCCTAGGCCCGTACCTGTCGTGTTGGTGCGTGCTTCATTGGCGCGGAAAAAGGGCACATTCAGCTGGTTCAGCACGTCAGGTGCCACACCGTTGCCGTTGTCTTTGATGGACAACACGACCCAATCACCATCTATGTGAGCGTCCATATGCACCTGCGCAATCTCCACCGGCTCGTCAAACATACGGGTGGGCGACCAAGCTTCGTCTGAGGCATTGTCGGAGTTGATATCGGGCAGTGCAAGCGCGTGGTTTTGCATATTCGCTGGGTAAATGGTTGATTTACCGTAGCGGCGCGCATTCTCAAGCAAATTGTTAAGCACGCGCGACAGCTCAACCGAGTCTGCCATCACTTGCATATCTTCGGGCACGTTGTGGCTAACCACAATGTCCATGGAGACCTTGGCGCTGTTGTTCACCGCATTGGCCGTGGCGCTCACGACGTTTGCAAGGAAGATGTCTTGCAGCTCCACCACATGCGGACGCGCGTAGTCTAAAAACTTGCCAAGAATCGAATTGATTTGCTCAATATCTTGGCTCATCTCAGAACGGGCTTCGCTGTCAGACACGCTCAACTCCGTCTCTAAACGCAAGCGTGCTAGTGGCGTGCGCAAGTCGTGCGAGATGCCAGCCAACATCACGGTACGGTCGGTTTCTACTTTGGACAGCTGCGCCGTCATCTGGTTAAAACCGCGGTTCAAATCTTGAATTTCTGTCGTCAGCATGTTTTCACGCAATGTGACTTTACCAAAATTACCCAATCGCACATGGTTTACTGCAATAGACAGATGCTTCAAAGGCCGATTCAACAAGCCTGCAATGATGGCCGCGCCAAACAACGAAATCCCAATGGCAATAGCGACCCAATACAGCCAAGCTTGGCTGTTCACCTTTTCAATGCGCTCTATTTCCGTTTGCAACCAGTACTTGTCACCTTGGATGGCAAAACTTACCCACAAACCAGGCGTGTTATTGACTTTGTCAGAAATAACAGTCTCGCTGCCTAAACGCCGCTGTAGCTCTGCCTGCAGCAACTTGCGGTAATGGTCAAGCTCGTAGGGAATCACTACATCTTCCACCTCGCGGGGGCGAATGTGCAAACCTTCTTGTTCAGAAATGTTTTTAATCAGCGCGGTGCGATATATAGCATCGGCATGCACCAAGGAGCTTCGTGTTAAATTAACCGCAGAGCTGATTTGTCGTGCAGACAGCATGGCGCGCGACTCAGATTCAAGGGTTCGAAAGCTGAAAAACCAGACAATTGAAGACGCCAATATCAGCAACACCAACAGCACAAACGTGCGCCAAAAGAGGCTTATTTGGAATAGTTTACTGAGGCGCATAGATCAGACGAGTGTACGACTGAACGTTGACAAACAACGCTTCACTTTCACTTAATTTCCGCTAAAGTTGACGAAGTTTGTTAAAAAAGATTACTTGAAGTGGTTTGAACGTTTCGCGTGTTATCGGGCCATCAATTCGCCATCGACTGCTCTGTATCTGGCACAAACACATAACCCACACCCCATACGGTTTGGATATGGCGCGGCTTAGCAGGGTCAACTTCAATGAGTTTACGCAGGCGAGATATTTGGACGTCCAAGCTACGGTCAAAGGCTTCAAACTCACGGCCACGTGCCAACTGCGCCAATTTGTCGCGCGACATCGGCACGCGCGGGTGGCGCACCAAAGTTTTTAGCATGGCAAATTCGCCAGTCGTCAGCGGTAAATCTTCACCATTCTTGGTCAGGCTACGAGCTGCCATGTCAAACACGAAATCACCAAAACGCACTGGTGTGTCATCTGACGAAGGCGCACCTGGTGCTTCATGCGCAGGGCGGCGTCGAAGCACAGCATGGATACGCGCCAGCAGTTCACGTGGGTTAAAAGGCTTGCTCAAGTAGTCGTCTGCACCCACTTCTAAACCCACGATGCGGTCTACATCTTCGCTTTTCGCGGTCAGCATGATGATGGGCACGCGGTTGTTTGCGGCACGCAGGCGTCTGCATATCGACAAACCGTCTTCGCCAGGCATCATCAAATCAAGCACGATCAAGTCAATCGCATCGCGCTGCAAGAAGCGATCTAGTGCTTTGCCGTCTTCCGCCAAAATAACGTCAAAGCCTTCTTGCGTTAAATAACGGCGCAGCAAATCGCGAATGCGGGTGTCGTCGTCAACGACCAAGATGCGGGTGGTTTGGCTAGGATTTTGGGTCATATTAAATCTCAATCTGTTGGTTGAAGAAATCTTTATTGGTAAGCTTACTTACAAAAAATCATATGGTTTTCAACGATTTGGAAGCGTTTGATAGACAATACCACGAAGTTGAGCGCCAAGGTTACATATTTAAAATTGTATTTTGCAACGATAAAGCAGAACTGCAAGCTTTTGAGGGTTTAGATTGACAATTTCTTACAACTATTGCGAAATGGCTCAAAGAATCAGGGGGTCGAACAACAGTTTTTGTAATCCGTTCATTTAGAGTAGCCGTTACTACTTTTATGAAAATTCATAGCACTTTTCTTTATCTCGGTCTCAGTGTGGCTACTGTGTTGCCAACGCTCGGCTATGCGCAGCAAGTCACCTTGCCTGCGTGGCTGCATCCAACGTGGATTAAAGCCAAGTTCACAGATTCGCCAATTAAAAATTCGGATCGCCTTGAAGTGGCACAGGTGAATGTGGTGACCAATAACGGCACTGCAAACCCTCAAATCATCCCGCAGATGAACCCGCTAATAAACGCACAGACCAACTCGCAGATGAATCCGCAGACGTTGCAACTGCAGTTCAGACAAGCCGTGAGCCTTGCTCCGGTTGAGACCGCGGTGCCAAAAATCAATGAAAAGCATCTGACTGCGGAAGAGCTCAAAGAGCTGCGCAAACAACTTCGCCAGCAGCGTTGATTCGATTGTTGCTAATAATTCGGGTGACCGAATTGGCGTATGATGTAACTCATGAACTCTAAATATATTTTATTTGCTATAAAATTAATAGCTATTCAGGCAATAATTACGCCGGCTACATTAATACTCGCACAAAACACACAGGATACATCGTCATTTCGGACCCCGCAAAATGTGGTGCAATTAAGTGCCAATGCTGCGGTTGAAACGCAGCAAGATATTTTGACTATCACGTTGAACACCACGCGGGAAGCAGCTGATGCCAATACCGTGCAGTCGCAGTTGAAAACCGCATTGGATACCGCTCTGACTGAAGCGAAAAAGAACGCTGCGCCGGGGCAACTCGATGTTCGCACCGGCAACTTTAGCCTTTACCCACGCTACGGCAAAGACAGCAAGATCAACGGCTGGCAAGGTAGCACTGAGCTGGTATTAGAAGGCCGCGATTTCGCCAAAATCAGCAGCACCGCTGGCAAAATCCAAACGTTAACTATAGGTAACGTCGGCTTCAGCCTAAGTCGCGAGCAACGTAACAAAGTCGAAACTGAGGCGCAACAAATTGCAATTGAGCGTTTCAGATCGAAAGCTAGCGACATTGCAAAAAGTTTTGGTATGAACAACTACAGTCTGCGCGAAGTTAGTGTGAATGCCGGAGATCAAGGCTACACGCCACGTCCACGCATAGCAGAAATGTCTATGAAAATAGCGTTAGCCGATGCGGCAGTGCCCGTGGAAGCAGGCAAAAGCACTGTGATTGTCACGGTAAGCGGTTCAGTCCAGCTACGCTAGGCCCTTGTGACGATACCTGCGCTAGCATTTTGATAGTTGCCTAGTAGTTAAAATATGGGCAATGCAGCCCGAAAATCAAGTTCCACAAGTCCAACTCAAGCCTTGGCCCTACAGTCGACGTTTGTCCGTCGCTCCCATGATGGATTGGACCGACCGGCATTGCCGGTTTTTCCACCGTCTGCTGTCAAAAAACACGCTGCTTTACACCGAAATGATCAACGCTGGCGCGATTGTGCACGGCGATGTGCCGCGCCATTTACGCTTTAACACTGAAGAGCATCCCGTCGCCTTGCAACTGGGCGGCAGTGAGCCCGCCAAAATGGCGCTAGCCACAAAAATTGCCGAAGAATGGGGTTACGACGAGGTCAATATCAACTGCGGCTGCCCCAGTGAGCGGGTGCAAAAGGGCGCGTTTGGCGCGTGTTTGATGGCCGAGCCTGAGTTGGTGGCAGATTGCGTCAAAGCCATGCTGG
>JANPLX010000205.1:0-2196 GCA_031422495.1 Polaromonas sp.
AATTAATTTCAAACGACCCAATCAGTCGCATGCTAACCATTTTAAGCTGAACTCAAAAACCGCGTGAATTACAGCCCTAGCCAACTCGTTAGCGTTTTTTCTGTGGCATCGTCTGTGGCAACAAAGCCCTTATAGCCTGATGCAGCCAATGCCTTTTTACCGAGCTCAGTTTGATCCATGGTCAACAAAGACTCGCGTACCGCAGCGGTGCTAGCAGCATCTAACTTGCTAGAAACTAACCAATGTTTGATAGGCATACCGCGAGACTGCGCACAGGTTTTGCCGCCTTTGTCTTTCCAAGTCTTGATGACGGCACCAGAAGCCGTAGCGCCATAGCTGGCAAAACCATTTTCAACATAAAAAGGCACAGCATCTTGGAAACGAGTTACTTGCAATCTCATATCTGTTGCCGGATTCATTTTGTTTTCTCGTAACATGGAGCGCGTCATGATAGCTGTGATGGAATCTGCATCCGGCGTGACCAATCCCTTTCCAGAGATAGCAGCCCAATTTTTGATTGGTTCCTGCTCTTTGCACAAAAACGATACTTTGTAATCGGTAAAACCCGTTGTCCATGCAGCTGATTTGTAGCTACCTGCTTTGATGGCTTCAAACGACACATGTGCCGGGTGAATGAAAGCTATGTCTAGTTGTCCTTGTTTTAGAGCTTCACGCAAACCGTTGTAAGAGCTTATGATTTGAATCTTGACAGGCTGTTTCGTTGCAAAGCTGATGGCTTTGGCAATGGGCGTAAACTTGGCTTCGATTTCCGCGTCAGTGGCACGGTATGTCACACCTTCAGTGACGCCGAGTACCAATGCGTGTGCAGATAAAAAGGTCACAGTTGAAGCAATAGCAATGGCTGTTTTAACAATTGAATTCATAAAAGTTACTCCATTTTTTAGCGATTAATGTATGCAAAAGAAATTTTTGCACTACTTCGCAAGTTGTCATGGTGTAATTTTATGTTTCCGGATGTTTAATAAATGTTCAATTTTTAAGAAAAAATACGTTTCGTATTTCTAAAGTATCCAGTTAATGCGTGAATATTGTAAGTAATCGTTGAAGTCCGCCTGAATTGATCGCCACCATCGCCTCCTTGCGAACTTTAGGTTTCGCATGGTAGGCCACCGATAGGCCACCTGCATCAGCGCACAGCCGCATCATCGGCAAATCGTTCGCACCATCACCCATAGCAATCGCTTGTTTGGGTGTAATGCCTAAATCTGTGCAGGTGGACAATACGGTGCGACGTTTCTCCTCGCCATCGCAAATCTCGCCCCAAGGCTGCATCACCAGCTGACCGGTGAGTTTGCCGTCTTTGATTTCCAACAAGTTCGAACGGGCGTAATCGATTTTCAGCCGCTCTTTCACCCGGTCCGCAAAAAACGTGAACCCGCCGCTGACGAGCAATACCTTCAAACCCTCCGCTTGGCACGTATCGATCAATTCCTTCGCACCTGGGTTGATCTGCAGCCGCTCAGCGTAAACCGCTTCCATACTTGCCACGCTCACGCCTTCGAGCAGCGCTAAACGTCTACGCAAGCTGTCCTTAAAATCAGTAATCTCTCCCCGCATAGCCGCCTCAGTGATAGCCGCCACCTCCGCCTTGCGGCCCGCCGCATCGGCGATTTCGTCAATGCATTCAATATTGATCAGCGTCGAATCCATGTCAAACGCGATGAGTTTGAAGTCACTCAGTTTTAAAGGCGGAGCAAAGCCTTGGATGACGAGGCCTGGTGAGAATTCAGTTGCTTGCATTTTGACGAATTTCTATGATATCTACTATGATTTTTATAGCTAACTAGGCAATAAATACGCCGGCTAGAGGTATATTTTACGAGTAAATTTAAGGTTTTAAAGTAAAGTTACGGGTTTTTCAGATTTGACCTCAACTTTAGCCTCCACCTTCGGCTGCCCCAAACTCCGCAAAACATCTCTCACCATCAGCGCGCGGTCTTTGGCTTCGGGGAGGTCGCGCTCGATGCGCAGTTTGTCATTGCCGGTGAGCTTAATATGGCGGTTTTTTTGGATCAGGTGGATGATCGACATCGGATCAATCGGTGGGTTGGGTTTGAAGGTGATGTTGATGACGTGCGGCGCGGCATCGACTTTGACCACGCCGTAGGGCTTGGCCATGACGCGCAAGCGGTGAACGTCCAGCAGCGTTTGGGCTTGTGGGGGCAGTTTGCCGAA
>JANPLX010000206.1:0-11372 GCA_031422495.1 Polaromonas sp.
CCCAGACCCAAGCGGCGGCCATTGGACATCGCCACCACTGTCTGACAAAGCCTGGTACCCGATCTACGAAAAGATGGTCGAATGCGACATCCCCGCGATGATTCACGTCTCCACCAGCTGCAACGCCTGCTTCCACACCACGGGCGCACACTACCTGAACGCCGACACCACCGCCTTCATGCAGTGCCTGACCAGCGATTTGTTCAAAGAATTCCCCACCCTGCGCTTTTTGATTCCGCACGGCGGCGGCGCGGTGCCCTACCACTGGGGCCGTTTCCGCGGCTTGGCGCAAGAGCTGAAAAAGCCACTGCTGCAAGACCATTTGCTAAACAACATCTACTTTGACACCTGCGTCTACCACCAGCCCGGCATTGATTTGCTGAACACCGTGATTCCAGTCAAAAACGTGCTGTTTGCAAGCGAGATGATTGGTGCGGTCCGCGGCATCGACCCCGAAACCGGCCACTACTACGACGACACCAAGCGCTACATCGAAGCGTCCAAAATTTTGAGCGATGCCGACCGCTATCAAATCTACGAAGGCAACGTTCGACGCGTATTCCCGCGTTTGGATGCTGCACTCAAAGCCAAGAATATTTAATCGAAAGAATCTCAAAATGACCACATTAGGAATCGTCAAACGCAACATCAACCGCGCCGACAAAGCAGCCGTTGCCCAACTCGCTAAATTTGGTGTCGCCACCATCCACGAAGCGCAAGGCCGCGTTGGTTTGATGAAGCCCTACTTGCGCCCGATATACGTGGGTGCAAAAATCTGTGGCACCGCCGTCACCGTGCTGACACAGCCGGGCGACAACTGGATGCTGCACGTGGTGGCCGAGCAAATCCAGCCCGGCGATGTGGTCGTGCTGGCTTGCACGTCTGAAAACAACGACGGCATGTTTGGCGACCTGCTGGCGACCTCGTTCCAAGCACGGGGCTGCGCGGGCTTGATCAGCGACACCGGCGTGCGCGACATCAAAGATTTAACCTCTATGAACTTCCCCGTATTTGCCAAAGACATCCACGCCAAAGGCACGATCAAAGCAACCCTGGGTTCAGTCAACATCCCCGTGGTCTGCGCTGGCGTCAACGTCAATCCTGGCGATGTGATCATTGCGGACGACGACGGCGTGGTTGTCGTACCAGCTGAATGGGCACAAAAAGTAGCCGATGCCTCCCAAGCCCGTGAAGATTTAGAAGGAGAAAAACGCGCCAAACTCGCCGCTGGCGTGCTGGGTTTGGACATGTACAAGATGCGTGAACCGCTGGAAAAAGCGGGTTTGAAATATATTGATTAAGGACGGTATGAGCACATTTGAAAACAAAACCGAAGGTTTTACCAAGACCCCAGGTTGGCTCGACTGGTATTCTGGCCCCAGCAAACCACGCTTCAAACTTCCTGCCGGCGCAGTGGACGCCCATTGCCATGTCTTCGGCCCTGGCGATGTGTTCCCGTATGCGCCCGAGCGCAAATACACGCCTTGCGATGCGTCCAAAGAGCAATTGTTTGCACTGCGCGACCATTTGGGCTTTGACAAAAATGTCATCGTGCAAGCCACCTGCCACGGCTCCGACAACCGCGCCTTGGTCGATGCACTCAAAGCCTCCAACGGCAAAGCGCTTGGCGTCGCTACCGTGAATCGCAACGTGACCGATGCTGAGTTGCAAGAGATGCATGCCGCAGGTGTGCGCGGCACGCGCTTCAACTTTGTGAAACGCTTGGCTGATTTCACCCCACGTGAAGTGCTGCTGGAGATCGCCAACCGCATCGCGCCGTTGGGCTGGCATGTGGTGATTTACTTTGAAGCGGTCGATCTGCCCGAGTTGTATGACTTTTTCACCGCGTTACCAACGACCGTCGTGGTGGACCACATGGGTCGCCCTGATGTAACCAAGCCGGTGGATGGACCAGAGTTTGAGCTCTTCGTCAAGATGATGCGCGAACACAGCAATATCTGGAGCAAGGTAAGCTGCCCCGAGCGCCTGAGCGTGACCGGACCCAAAGCGCTGAACGTTGAACAGAACGCCTACGCCGATGTGGTGCCCTTCGCCAAGCGTTTGGTGGAAGAGTTCCCAGATCGCGTGCTGTGGGGCACCGACTGGCCGCACCCGAACCTGAAAGACCACATGCCGGATGACGGGCTGTTGGTCGATTTCATCCCACAGATTGCCACAACACCTGAGCTACAGCACAAGCTGCTGGTGGACAATCCGACGCGTCTGTATTGGAGTAAATAATGTCTTTAGAAAAGCCCTACCTCAACCTCCCCGGCACCACCATTTTTGACGCGGAGCAAAGCCGCAAGGGTTACCACCTAAACCAGTTTTGCATGTCGCTGATGAAGGCGGCTAACCGTACACGTTTCTTAGCCAACCAACGCGCCTACTTGGACGAGTGGCCGATGACGGAAGACCAAAAACAAGCTGTTTTGACAGCCGATTTGAACCGTGCCATCGCCTTGGGTGGGAATATTTACTTCCTCGCCAAACTAGGTGCTACGCATGGCAAGAGCTTCCAGCAAATGGCGGGCTCTATGACCGGTAAAACTGAGATTGAATACCGCGACATGATGATCGCTGGCGGTCGCCACATTGATGGCAACCGCGTGATTGGAGAAGACGGCGACGCACAAGCCAAGCACCAGCCGCAAGGCAGCGGTTCTGGCAAATTATTGGACTAATTAGTAAAAAATCATGGCGAAAATTACCGCTTCCGTTTACACCTCCCACGTGCCCGCCATTGGCGCGGCATTGGACCTCAAAAAAGACCACGAACCGTATTGGCAACCGCTGTTCAAGGGCTACGAAAAATCCAAGCAGTGGATGAAGGACAACCAACCCGATGTGATCATCTTGGTTTTCAACGACCACGCCACTGCGTTTGATTTGTCGATGATTCCCACCTTCGCCATCGGCTGTGCGGATTCGTACACCCCTGCGGACGAAGGCTACGGTGCCCGTCCCGTGCCAGTCGTGAAAGGCCATCCTGAGTTGGCTTGCCACATCGCTCAATCCGTCATCCAGCAAGATTTTGACCTGACCATCATCAACCACATGGATGTGGACCACGGTTTGACTGTGCCGCTGTCGTTGATGTGCGGTGATGTCAAAGAATGGCCTTGCCCGGTGATTCCGTTTGCCGTCAACGTCGTGCAATACCCCGTGCCATCGGGTCAGCGCTGTTTCAATTTGGGCAAAGCCATCCGCAAAGCGGTGGAAAGTTTTGACAAAGACCTGAACGTACAAATTTGGGGCACAGGCGGCATGAGCCACCAGCTGCAGGGTGCGCGTGCGGGCTTGATCAACCTGGATTGGGACAAGCATTTCATCGAACGCATGGTGAATGACCCCGCCGATCTCGCCACCATGCCGCACATGGACTACGTGCGCGAAGCGGGCTCGGAGGGGATTGAGCTGGTGATGTGGCTGATCGCACGCGGCGCGATGGCCGATGTGGCGGGCGGCGCAAAACCGACAGAAGTACACCGCTTCCACCACGTGCCAGCAAGCAATACGTCCGTTGGGCATTTGATTTTAGAAAACAACTGATTTAAAAAAGAACCATGACTAAAACCATCAAAGTCGCCCTCGCTGGCGCGGGTGCCTTTGGCATCAAACATCTGGACGGCATCAAAAATATAACTGGCGTGGAAGTTGTCTCGTTGATCAGCCGTGACATGGAAAAAACCAGAGAAACCGCCGCCCAATACGGCATTGGCCACGTCACGACTGACTTGAACGAGAGCCTAGCGCTCAAAGAAGTCGATGCTGTGATTTTGTGCACCCCCACCCAAATGCACGCCGAGCAAACCTTGGCTTGCCTGAAAGCAGGTAAGCACGTCCAAGTCGAAATCCCCTTGGCCGATACGCTCAAAGGCGCTAACGACGTGGTGGCGCTGGCCAAAAGCAGCGGTTTGGTAGCGATGTGCGGCCACACCCGCCGCTTCAACCCCAGCCACCAGTATGTGCACAACGAGATCAAAGCGGGCAAATTCAACATCCAGCAAATGGACGTGCAAACCTACTTTTTCCGCCGCACCAACATGAATGCGCTGGGTCAAGCGCGCAGCTGGACTGACCACCTGCTGTGGCACCACGCGGCGCACACGGTTGATTTGTTTGCCTACCAGTGCGGCAGCCCGATTGTCAAAGCCAACGCCGTGCAAGGCCCGATTCACCCCGCGCTGGGTATTGCGATGGACATGTCGATCCAGCTGCAAGCGGCCAATGGTGCGATTTGCACGCTGTCACTGAGCTTCAACAATGACGGCCCACTGGGCACCTTCTTCCGCTACATCGGCGACACCGCCACCTATTTGGCGCGTTATGACGACTTGTTTACTGGCAAAGACGAGAAAATTGACGTCAGCCAAGTGGCAGTCTCCATGAACGGCATAGAACTGCAAGACCGCGAGTTTTTTGCAGCCATCAAAGAGGACCGCGAGCCGAATTCCAGCGTCGCCAGCGTGTTGGCTTGTTACAAGGTGCTGGATTCACTGGAAAAGCAGCTGAATAGCTAGATTTATGGGGTTGCGGGTCTGAGATAATCTTACCTTTGTTCAAACTCTCGAAAGCAATCCCATGGCTGATGTAGCAACTCCAACGACCGACAACAATCCAACGCCCGTTTTCCAAATCCAGCGCGTTTACCTGAAGGAATGCTCGCTTGAGCAGCCTAATTCACCGTCTATTTTGCTGGTACAAGAGCAGCCTGAAGTCGATATTCAGCTCGGTGTTGATGCTACACCTGTGGCTGACGGCATCTATGAAGTTACCGTTACCGCTACCGTGCACACCAAAATCGGCGACAAAACCGTGTTTTTAGTCGAAGCCAAGCAGGCTGGTATTTTCGAGCTGCGTAACCTGTCTGCTGAGCAAATGGGCCCGATCATGGGCATCACCTGCCCACAAATTGTGTACCCGTATTTGCGCAGCAATGTGTCAGACATCGTTTCTCGTGGAGGTTTTCCGCCTGTGCATTTGGCTGAAATCAACTTCCAGGCGATGTACGAACAACAGCAAGCTGAAGCTGCCAAAACGCCTCTTCAATAAGTAAAATTAAGTTAAAATTGGCATAAATATGACTATAGCCGGCGTATTTATTGCATTTATTGCTATTAAATATATATCATGAAAATTGTCATCTTAGGTGCAGGTGCATGGGGAACGGCACTTGCAGTGAGTGCTGCCAACAACACTGCAGCGGCGCATCATGTCACCTTATGGTCACGTGCTGCAGAGCAAGCTGCGGCGCTGCAATCGCAGCGAGTCAATGCCAAATATTTGCCACAAGTTCAGCTTCCTCAGTTGCTCCATCTTGCCTCGGGCGACTTCAAAGCACTCGTTCAAACGGCTGATATGGTCATCATCGCCACGCCGATGTCAGGTTTGCGGGGCATGCTGCTTAAACTTGCAGATGTGACTTGCCCAGTCGCTTGGCTCTGCAAAGGCTTTGAAGCCAGCTTGGATGGTGGCGTCGGCCTGCTTGGCCACGAAATCTACGCTCAAATCGCCGCAAATCAAGCTAAAACGACACAAAACACCACAAAAGCTGGCATAAAGACCGGAATATTAAGCGGCCCCAGCTTCGCCCTGGAAGTCGCCAAAGGTCAACCCACCGCTTTGGTTGCTGCCAGCGATTTTGCCGACGTGCGCGACGCGTTGACGCAAGCCTTCCACAGCCCCACCCTGCGCGTTTACGGCAGCGACGATGTAGCGGGCGTGGAAGTGGGCGGCGCGGTGAAAAACGTCTTGGCCATCGCCACCGGCTTGTGCGACGGCCTGCAGCTAGGCCTGAACGCCCGCGCAGCCCTCATCACCCGAGGTTTGGCTGAAATGACGCGGCTTGGGGTGGCTTTGGGGGCAGATATCGAGACCTTCATGGGATTGTCCGGTTTGGGCGACTTGGTGCTCACCGCCACCGGAGATTTAAGCCGAAACCGCAAAGTTGGCCTGCTCTTAGCCCAAGGCAAAACCCTCTCTGAAGCCGTAGCCTCGCTCGGCCACGTAGCCGAAGGCGTCTACTGCGCCCGCACCGTCAGCCAGCGGGCGCTGTCGCTGGGGGTGGATATGCCGATCACGCAGTGTGTGGTGAAGGTGCTGGACGGCACCTTGAGTGCTAAGCAAGCAGTCGGACTGCTGATGGGGCGTGAGGCGACTGAGGAGCTTTAAGGTTTTAATCCGAGCACTTCTTTTGCAGCCTCTTTTCTAAGTCGATACTGAGTAATATCTATTTCACCGTCTATTAATGCGGCAACATCGGGGTCTGAATGCTGCGATTTCTTGGAATCTTGATGTCCTGAAATTAGTACACTAGCAATTAGACCAAAAACAATGACAAACGAAGGTATGTAAATTAGGAAAAACCATTTGTCCCAATCAGCGGAAATGATACCTAAGCTTCTAAGCCCAAAATAAACTGCTACGCCAATCCATAATGGCCAAAAGAACCGATTTGCACGACGCGCTAATGTATTAGTTTTTTCGGAAGTCTTTATTAACAAAATGATTTCCCTGTACGTTTGATCTGTCTTTACGAATCAATAACCTCTAAAACTCCAAATTATCAATCAACCGCGTCTTCCCCAGCTTCGCCGCGCCCAGCACGACCAGCGGGTCGCTGCTTTGGCCGCCCATGGAGAAGCCGCTTTGAGGGGGTTGCAGGTCGGAGCGACGGCGGATGGTTAGGTAGTCGGGGTGCCAGCCTCTGGCGGCCAAGAGCGCCATGGCTTCTGACTCTAGGGCGGCGATGTTTTTGGGGATGTTGACGGTGTTGTGGCGGTAGTTCTCTGCCAACCGCTTCAACGCCATGGACAATTGCACGGCTTCAGCACGCTCTTCTGGGCTCAAATAACCGTTGCGTGAGCTCAGCGCCAAGCCGTCGTCTGCCCGCTGGGTTTCGCCACCAATCACGTCAATCGGCAGCGCAAACTGCTGCACCATGCGCTTGAGCACCATGAGCTGCTGATAGTCTTTTTTGCCAAACAAGGCGCTGCGTTTGCCCTGTGCATCTGAAAACACGCAGGTAAACAGCTTCATCACCACGGTGCTGACGCCGACGAAAAAGCCTGGGCGGAAGTGGCCTTCTAAAATATCGGCCACCTCTGGCGGCGGTGAGATTTTGAAGGTTTGCGGCTCGGGGTAGAGCTCTTTTTCGGTAGGGGCGAACAGCACGTCGCAGCCGGCCTCGCTCAACTTGTCGCAATCGGCCTGAAACGTGCGCGGGTAGGTGTCGAAATCCTCATGCGGGGCGAACTGCAGGCGGTTCACAAAAATGCTGGACACCGTCACATCACCCAGCGGCTTGGCCTGCTTGATCAGCGCCAAATGCCCAGCATGCAAATTGCCCATGGTAGGGACGAAAGCGGGGTGTTTGAACTGCGCGAGATGGGTGCGTAAATCCGCGATGGTGTGGGCGATATACATGATTTTTTAATACAAATTAACGATATATTTACTATAAATTTAATAGCTACTTAGTTAATAAATACGCCGGCTAGAGGCATAAATTACCCCTAAAAGTACGAATTACCAAGCATGCACCGCATTATCCGGAAAACTGCCCTCTTTGACCGCTTTGACAAACGCTGTCATCGCCGCTTGCACACCGCCAGCGTCTTGCATGAAGTTGCGCACAAACTTGGCGTTTTTGCCTAAGTTGACGCCCAGCATGTCGTGCATCACTAGCACTTGGCCGGCTGTGCCGTTGCCTGCGCCTATACCGATGGTGTGGCAGCGCGGCAGCTCGTCGGTTAGCGTTTTGGACAGGGCTGCGGGCACCATTTCCAGCACCAGCATGGTCGCGCCTGCGTCTTGTAGCTCGTGGGCGTGGCGCTTCATGATGACGGCAGATTCTTCCGTTTTCCCCTGCACGCGGTAACCACCCAAGGCGTGTACGGTTTGCGGGGTTAAACCGAGGTGGGCGCAAACGGGAATGCCGCGCTCAACCAAAAACTGCACCACTTCCGTCGTCCAGCCGCCGCCTTCTAGTTTGACCATGTGCGCACCCGCCTGCATCAGTTTGCCGGCGCTGCGCATGGCTTGGTCATTGCCTTCGTGGTAGCTGCCAAAGGGCATATCGCCAATCACCCACGTGGTGCCTTGGGCGCGGCGCAGGCCACGGGTGACGCTTTCGACGTGGTAGCACATGGTCTCCAAACTCACGCCCACAGTGCTGCTCAGCCCCTGGCAAACCATGCCCAGCGAGTCGCCGACCAAAATCGTCTCTACCCCAGCGGCGTCAGCCACGGCGGCAAAGGTGGCGTCATACGCCGTCAACATGGTGATTTTTTCGCCGCGCTCGCGCATTTCTTGCAGGCGCGGCAGGCTGACGGGGCGGCGCGTGGCGGGCTGCGACGCGGTGGGCAGTGTGCCGTAAGGGGTTACTTGTGTGGTAATGCTCATGTCGCGCTCCTTTGCAGTGATCTTTCGTCGAGGTTTCAGCCCAATAAGCTGCGAAAATGGGAAGTCTAGTTCATAATTTCCACGAAATAGCTAACTCTAGTCCAATATATTGCCCAATATGACACGTTTGAACACAGAATTCACAGCTGATTCGATTGCCACACTCGCCAAAGCCGACGTCGCCCACGCTTTGTTAGAAGACGTGAGTACTGGCGATTTGACTGCGTCATTGATCGACCCAGCCAAACGCACAACAGCAAGAATCCTAGCCCGCGAAAACGCGGTCATTTGTGGTTCAGCCTGGGCAGAAGCGGCGATTTTGGGGCTAGATCCCACAGCCAAGCTGACATGGCGTGTCAAAGAAGGCGAGCGTTGCCAAGCTGACCAAACCGTTTTAGACATTGAAGGCTTCGCCAGCAAACTGCTGACCGCCGAGCGCACTGCCTTGAACTTTTTGCAAATGATGAGCGCAGTCGCCACCAAAACGGCGGTTTACATCGATATCGTGAAAGGCACCAAAGCCAAAATCGTTGACACCCGCAAAACCCTGCCCGGCCTGCGCTTGGCACAAAAATATGCCGTGCTGTGCGGTGGCGGGACGAATCACCGCATCGGGTTGTACGACGCGGTGCTGATCAAAGAAAACCACATCGCTGCAGCGGGCAGTATCGCCGCCGTCTTAGAACGCGCTGCCAAACTAGCGCCGAATGCCAAGTTCATTGAAATTGAAGTTGAAACCTTGGCACAATTGACGGAAGCCCTGAACGCGGGCGCAAAAATGGTTTTACTGGACAACATGAGCGTGCCGACGCTGCACGAAGCGGTCAAAATCAACCAAGCAATCAACAATGGAGAGGCGATTTTAGAAATCTCAGGCGGCGTCACGCTGAATGGCCTGCGCGAGCTTGCAGAAACCGGCGTTGACCGCATCTCTATTGGGACGCTGACCAAAGACGTGAAAGCGACCGATTTTTCGATGCGCTTTGGTGCGCTGTGAATTTAGGACTCAAACCATGACTACATCCGTTTTGAAACGCATCGACAAAATCAATGTCGAGTACGACCAGCCCGCCTGCCCGACGCAAAACGTCTGGGTGAAAGTGCCCGCCGAGCCGCTGCCGCACGAGCGCATTGAACTGAAAGCGCGCATCAAACGTCTGCTCAAAGAACGCAACGCGGTGATGGTGTCGCACTACTACGTACACCCTGATTTGCAAGATTTGGCTGAGGAAACTGGCGGCATCGTCAGCGATTCTCTGGAAATGGCGCGTTTTGGCCGTGACCACGCGGCGCAGACGCTGGTCGTCTCTGGCGTGCGCTTCATGGGTGAGACGGCGAAGATTTTGTCGCCTGAAAAGACGGTGCTGATGCCTGAACTGGAAGCCACCTGCTCGCTGGATTTAGGTTGCCCGATTGATGATTTCAGCAAATTTTGCGACCAACACCCGGACAGCACCGTTGTCGTCTACGCCAACACCAGCGCGGCGGTGAAAGCGCGCTCGGACTGGCTGGTCACATCCAGCTGCGCCTTGGACATCGTCAAAGCGCTGAAAGACAAAGGACAAAAAATTCTTTGGGCACCGGACAAACATTTGGGTGGCTACATCCAGCGCGAAACCGGCGCGGACATGGTGATGTGGAACGGCGCGTGTATCGTGCACGACGAATTCAAAGCGGCAGAACTCGAAGCGCTGATGAAAGAGCATCCCAAAGCCAAAGTGCTGGTGCACCCCGAATCGCCTGCAGCCGTGGTGGCTTTGGCGCACGCCGTGGGCTCGACCTCCGCCATTTTGAAAGCCGCGCGCGAGATGGACGCCAAAGAGTTCATAGTCGCCACCGACAACGGCATGATGCACAAGCTGCGCACGCAAAACCCCGGTAAAGTCTTTTTAGAAGCCCCCACCGCTGGCAACAGCGCCACCTGCAAAAGCTGCGCCCACTGCCCGTGGATGGCGATGAACGGCTTGGCCGCGCTGGCGCACGTGCTGGAAACCAACACGAATCAAATCCACATCGACCCCGCCCTAGGCGTCCGCGCCCGCTTGCCGATAGACCGCATGCTCGCCTTCACCGCCGCGCTGCGCAACGGCCAACCGACGAATCATCTGGTGCCGTATATTGGGGCGGCTTGAAAATCTGCCGTTGAACGTATGCAGCATTCCAAATCGCTAGACCATTTCACATCACGGCCGAAATCGAGTTTTGTTTTGGCGGCGCTATTGGTCGTACTTGGTGGTGTAGCCATCAGTGGTCTCGTTCCTAGGTCTGTCAATCGCAACTATTTTGCGGGCCATGAGTGGCTGTTTGCCAGCGCCTGTTGGGGCATGGCTGTATTTTTTGCCTACTGCGGCATCAAAGGCAGGCGCCAGAACGTGAACTCAAAGCCAAATCGCCCCTCGTAGATAATCTACGCATGACTTATTCCGTCAAAGAAATCTTTTACACCCTGCAAGGCGAAGACGGCAACGCGGGGCGGCCGGCGGTATTTTGCCGCTTTACGGGTTGTAACTTGTGGAGCGGACGCGAGCAAGACCGCGCGAGTGCGGTTTGCCAGTTTTGTGATACCGAGTTTGTGGGGACGGATGGCACGCCAAACCTGTAGCCTGGAAGCAGTGTGGTGAATTTCACGAGCGTAAACTGAAAAAAACGATTTTTCATCGGGTTATACTGTTTCTCGTTAGCAGGCGACGCAACCACCGTCAGTACGTATTGGTACGTCTTGGTACGTATTGACGACGGTCAGAGTCTCATCACAAAGGAAAACCTATGGCAACGTATGGCAGGTTAATTTTTTCCAGATGGGTTGGCTGCGCGGTTAACATTTTCGGCAAACGTGTCGCCAGCATGCGGCGTGGACGGCCACTGAGCCGCTTGCTGGCGGTGATACTGGCTTTCCCGCTGCTGCTCACCGCGTGCAGCGACAAAGGATCGCCCGGTGGCCTCGACCCCAAAGTTAAAAACCTGAC
>JANPLX010000207.1:0-3265 GCA_031422495.1 Polaromonas sp.
CAACCCACCTGAAAACGGTGTGCTAGAGCGTGAGATCAAGCGCGTCAAAAAAGGCAAAATACTTCTGATTCCAGCCACGGACAGCACCGCAGGCCACGGCACAACCGCGCAGGCGAAGCATTGGAAAAAAGAACTGGCTGAACTGCTGCAAACCGTTCCCAAAGGGAACTAAAAACGCCAAAAGGCCATAAAGCGCATAGGAATTATTGATGAAAAGCAAAAGAATATGGCTGCAAAATGCTACTAAATTAATAGCTAAATTGGCAATTATTACGCTGGCTTCAGCCATATTTACTGCCTGCACAGAGAAAAAACTAGAATTTAAATCGGTTGATATCACGGGAGCCGACTACGCCAAAGATTTTTCCGCTGATGGCACCATGCTTGACCATAACGGAACCCCCCGCAGTATTAAAGATTTTGCTGGAAAAATCGTAGTTGTATTTTTTGGCTTTGTACAGTGCCCTGATGTTTGCCCTACCACCATGGCCGAGTTGGCAGAAGTTAAGAAACTGCTGGGTAAAGACGGTGATAAATTGCAGGCGCTCTTGATCACCATTGACCCAGAGCGTGACACCTTGCCCGTGCTCAAAGGCTATATGGTCAACTTTGACCCCACTTTCCTGGCCCTGCGCACCACACCAGAAAAGCTAGCCATCGTGGCCAAAGACTTCAAAACTTATTACAAAAAAGTTCCAGGTCGGACCGATACCAGTTACAGCATGGACCACTCCGCTGGCAGCTTTGTCTACGACACCACAGGCAAAGTGCGGCTTTACACCCGATACGGCAGCGGGCCAGAGGCCTTGGCTTCAGACATCAAATTGTTGTTGAAATAAATCAAATAGATAAAGTTAAATTTGTAAAGTTAAACAATTTGTATGCACAACGCCACTGAGCTAAACGACCGTTACGCCATTCCCTTCAAACTGCGATTTAAACAACTTGTCGACACAACGGGCGGCAGCTTGGTCAGCGTAGAGATCACCAATGCCCATGCCAGCGCCAGCATTTGCTTGCAGGGTGGGCAAGTACTCAATTGGCAACCGGCATCGACTGCTGAGCCCGTCTTGTGGATGTCAAAAGCTGCCCACTTCGCCGCTGGCAAATCTATTCGCGGTGGTATTCCGGTTTGCTGGCCATGGTTTGGCGCACATGTTTCTGAAGCAAACTTTCCCGCCCACGGTTTTTCCCGAACGCAAGCTTGGCAAGTCAAAGGCACCCGCACTTTGGACGACGGCTCAACCGAGCTTAGCCTTACCATGCCAATCAACGCTGCTCTGCAACCGATGTGGCCATACCAAGCTCAGCTGGACTTGCTGATCAACGTGGGAACTAGTCTCAAAATCGCCCTGATCACCCGCAATTTGGGCGATGTTGACTTCTGCATTACCGAGGCACTGCACACCTATTTTCAAGTCAGCGACGTCGCCCAAGTCCATGTTGACGGCTTGGATGGTGTGCATTTTCACGACAAAGCCGCTGGTTGGGTCGAAGGCGATCAGGTCGGTGGTATTGATTTCACGTCAGAAGTTGACCGTGTTTATGTCAATAGCACACAGCGTTGCAGCATTGTTGACCCCGCCTACAAACGTTGCATCCACATTGCCAAGCTTGGTAGCCAATCAACCATCGTCTGGAACCCAGCCGCAGCTCGCGCCGCGCAAATGGGCGATTTAGGCAAAGATGGCTGGAAAAATTTTGTCTGCGTCGAAAGCGGCAACGCGTTGGAAAACACGGTTACCGTGTTCGCAGGAAAATCACATACCTTAGCTGTAGAATATCGGATTGAAACGCTCTAATATCACTATAAATTTAATAGCAATATAGGCAATAAATACGCCGGCTAACAGTGAATATTGGTGATTATCGTATCTTTTTACCTTGCATGATTTGCTGATTGACGTTGTCGATGAAAGCGGCGCTTCCAGGTGTGTCAAACGTGATTCTGTGGTTAACGCGCCGGTAAGGCCAGAAATCTGCTGTGGCATAGTGCTGCGTACTGCGGTTATCCCAAATAGCTAAACCGCCAGCTTCCCATTGGTGCTGAATCATAAATTCAGGTTTTTTTAGCCAATCTAAAAGGAAAGTCAACATACCTGTTGCTTCGTGGCAGTCAATGCCGATGATCTCGCGCGTGAAAACAGCGTTGACATAGATGCATTTTTTGCCTGAATCTGGATTGGTGCGAACTACTGGGTGCGTCACAGGTTTGTACGCTTTCAGCGCTGCTATCAAGGTATCGTCACCCAGCCGACCAAACGCTTCTCGGTACCCTGATACTTCCCAGGTGTGCACAGCTTCTAAGTTCTCTAAGTATTTTTGCATCCCTGTCGACAGCGCGGCATACGCCTTGCTGGTACTGCACCAGCATGTGTTTCCGCCACTGGGAGGTATCTCAGTAATCTGAATCGCCGTTCCCATGGGTGGATTGGCTTTCCAACTCATATCTGTGTGCCAAACGTCAATATTAGGCGGTCGATCTGCGTCGTTAACGATCATTTCTAAGTCAGATGCTTCAGTGTTGCGTTCAAAAAATGCACCCGTCGAGATGGGGCCAAATACCTGCGCCAACGCCATGTGTTGCGCCGCTGAGATCGTTTGTGGCTTGAAAAAGAGAACTTCAAAATCAAACAGCGCTTGCCGCAACTCTGCTTTGACTTGTGCTGTGATGGGTTGGGTGAGATCGACACCCTCAATCCAAGCTGCAAAGTTAGGCATGCGAGGGGCAGGGCGAATGTGTTTGTAGCGTTGCTCAATATCGATGAGCTGCATGGGTGAAATGTTGGCCATGAATCAGGGTTTAAATAATATCTTTGGATGGTTGCGTATACACAGCGGGTCGTTTCTCTAAAAACGCTTTGATGCCCTCTTGACCATCTGGCGTCAGCGCCCCAGTTGCCATCAGTTCAGCGGCTAATCGGTAAGCATCCGCTTGCGGCGTATCAATTTGCGCGTAGTAGCCGCGTTTGCCAGCACCTTTGGCCAGCGCACTACCGCGTGTTGCACGGGTAATCAGGTCCAAAACCGCAGCATCCAGCTGGTCAGCAGGAACAGCACGGTTGATCAGCCCCCAATCAGCCGCTGTCGCCGCGCTGATCGCATCTCCCGTCATCGCCATCTCCAGCGCCCGCTTACGACTTAAATTTCGCGCCACCGCTACCAGCGGCGTGTGGCAAAACAGCCCCGCCTTACCGCCTGGAATAGCAAACGAAGCCGTGTCCGCTGCAATCGCCAAATCACACGTTGCCACAAGCTGGCAGCC
>JANPLX010000208.1:0-2600 GCA_031422495.1 Polaromonas sp.
ATGACGATTTGCTTGCCTTTTTTGACAACGACGACGGTTGTCATAGCAAAATCCGACGGTAATCTGACAGTACTTGGCCTAGATAGGCGTTAAATCTAGCTGCAGATGCACCGTCAATAACGCGGTGGTCGTAGCTGAGAGATAAGGGCAACATCAAGCGCGGCTTGAACTCGGAGCCGTTCCAAACGGGTTCCATCACGGACTTGCTCAGTCCCAAAATCGCCACTTCTGGCGCGTTGATGATGGGATGGAAATAGCGTCCACCGATGCCGCCTAAAGACGAAATCGAGATGCAACCGCCCTGCATGTCGCCGCCGCCCAGTTTTCCATCACGTGCTTTTTTCGACAATTCGCCCATTTCTGAAGAAATTTGGAGAATGCCTTTTTTGTCTGCATCTTTCAAGACGGGAACGACTAAGCCGTTCGGCGTATCAGCTGCGAAGCCAATGTTGTAGTACTGCTTGTAAACCAACTGATCGCCATCTAACGAGGCGTTGAAATCCGGGAACTTCTTCAACGCCGCAACAATCGCTTTGATGACGAATGCCAGCATAGTGATTTTCAGTGCCGGTTTATCAGCTTTGGCTGCTTTTTCGTTTTCCTGGTTCATCTGAACGCGGAAAGCTTCCAGATCGGTAATGTCTGCGTTGTCATGGTTGGTGACATGCGGAATCATCACCCAATTGCGGTGCAGGTTGGCGCCGCTGATTTTCTTGATACGCGACAAATCTTTACGCTCAACCGTGCCAAACTTAGTGAAATCGACTTTTGGCCATGGCAGCAGCGTCATACCGCCTAAATCACCACCACTATTGCTACTAGCCGGCGTATTTGTTGTCTGAGAAGCTATTGTTAGTATAGCGCCCGACATCACGGATTTGGTGAACTGTTGAACGTCTTGCTCAGTGATTCGACCCTTGCCGCCGCTACCTTTGACTTCTGCTAAGGGAACGCCGAGCTCGCGCGCGAACTTGCGAACTGATGGCGATGCGTGCGGCAAGTTCAAGGTGTTAGATGTGGGGGCATGGGCTGCGACGGCAGCGGGTGCTGCGACCACTTCCACTTGCTTTGAGCTAGTCGAAGGGTTTTGAGGGTTTGTGGGGGTTTCGACAAGCTCTGTCGGCACTGTAGCCGAGACTACAGGAACGGCTACGGGAGTTACTGCAGCTGGAGTAGCCGGTGCAACTGGTGCAGCAGCTGCGCCCGAAACTTCCAAAACCGCAATCAAATCGCCAATATTGACGGTATCGCCCAGCTTAATTTTGAGTTCTTTGAGCACGCCGGCAGCTGAAGACGGAATCTCCATCGCTGCTTTGTCTGATTCAACAGTCATCAAAGACTGCTCCAATTTGATACTGTCGCCCACTTTGACCAACAGCTCTATGATGGCGACGTCTTTGAAATCACCAATATCTGGGACTTTTACTTCTACCAAGGCCATATGTTTCTCCCGTATTGTTATTTTGTTGTGGTTGTTATCTTTAAGCGTGCAGCGGGTTGATTTTGTCAGTTTTGATGCCGTATTTTTTGATGGCTTCAGCCACTTTGGCCACAGGCACACTGCCCTCCTCAGACAGCGCTTTGAGTGCCGCAACCACAATGTAATGGCGGTTCACCTCAAAATGTTCGCGCAATTTTGAACGGAAGTCAGAGCGACCAAAACCATCGGTGCCCAACACTTTGTAAGCACGGTGTTTGCCATCTTTGTAGTTTGGAATGAATGGGCGAATTTGTTCAGCGTAGGCTTTCATGTAGTCGGTTGAAGCGACGACCGGCCCCGCATGTGCGGATAGCTGTTGTCCCACGAAAGAGACACGTGGTGCATCAGTGGGATGGAGCAAGTTATGGCGATCAGCGTCTTGACCATCACGGGTCAGCTCGTTGAAGCTTGGGCAGCTCCATACGTTGGCGCCTACGCCCCAGTCTTTTTCCAGCAGATCCTTGGCAAACTGCGACTCGCGCAATATAGTGCCCGAGCCCAGCAGGTTGACGGTGAGATCTTTTTTGGCCGCGTCCTGCAGCAGGTACATGCCTTTGATGATCTGTTCCTCTGTATCAGGTTTGAGGCCGGGCATGGGGTAGTTTTCATTCAAGAGTGTGATGTAGTAGTAGACGTTGTCCTGCTTTTCAACCATGCGCTTGAGGCCGTGGTGCAGGATCACGCCGACTTCATGCGCAAAGGTCGGGTCATAACTGATGCAATTAGGAATCGTGCCCGCCATGATGTGGCTGTGACCATCTTCATGCTGCAAACCTTCGCCGTTCAAAGTCGTGCGACCTGATGTGCCGCCCAACAAGAAGCCGCGCGCCTGCATGTCGCCCGCAGCCCAAGCCAAGTCGCCAATACGCTGGAAACCGAACATAGAGTAATACACGTAAAACGGGATCATGATGCGGTTGCTAGTCGAGTAGGAAGTCGCCGCTGCAATCCAGCTGCTCATGCCACCGGCTTCGTTGATACCCTCTTGCAAAATCTGCCCAGCTTTGTCTTCTTTGTAATACATCACCTGGTCTTTATCGACCGGGGTGTACTGCTGGCCTGCGGGGTTGTAAATGCCGACCTGACGGAACAAGCCCTCCATACCAAAGGTGCGGGCTTC